>CAYZRM010000054.1:0-2810 GCA_964480845.1 uncultured Coxiellaceae bacterium
ATTATCAAATCAAGTAGCTGGTTGGGCGTAATGGGTGCATGAGTAAAAACAAGTGTGCAAGGTTGCTGCTCATGAGTTGTTTGTTCTGCAGCTATCAGGCATAGATGGGGTAGGTAGCAGGTTGCAACAAGGCGATTGGCAGCCGGTACATCAATTTTCCCATCTGCGACCAATGCTTGCATATTTGTCAAAGAAGTGCCAAATGCGTGGTATTCATCTTGAAATATGGTTGCATTGGGTTGATCAAATCCGGCTTGATATTGAATTAGAAATTCTACGTCATGATTAGAGTAAATAATGTTAAATTTAATATTATTCGTAACTAATTTCTCATAAATGAGTAAGGTATAATAATCGTTCATGCCACGGTCGGCTAGTGTGTCTCCAAGGAAAAGGCAGGTAACATTAGGGTCGATGTCGGCATTGTTTAATATGTTTGCAAAGTTAGCTAAGTCTTCTGTGTTAACGATATGCGGATCTTTGTGATAAATTTCATACATCATGTGGTACTGGCTTTCACTCAGCTTAAGTACGCCTTCTCGAATAAGTATGTTAATTAATTTGATTGCATTGCCGTGTAAATCACCAAGCACCAATTGTCGTGTCTGTTCTTTAGGGAGAAGAGTGATGTCTAATGGGTATAGTTTTAAATCCACTTCTTTCGTAAATGTGCTAAACATATGGAGCTCGCATGATTAATCTTATGTCCTTTTATTATACCAAAATTGTTCTCTTGAGGTGTCTCTTTATTGCCCAGCTGGGTTTTTTCAACAAAATGGCTTGAATTTGTTTTTTTTAGGTCTTATATATCAAATGGCTAGCGCAATTATGTCAATATTGTAAGAGGTCGCGTTCCAAGGATAGGTGTTGAACGGTTAGATGCAGAAAATAGTCATTTTTGACGGATTTTTAAGCTAGAATGCATCTTTATTTGACTTTTCCTGTAGACAGGGTAAGGTTTTTGTTTGTTTTTCTTTTCTAGGTTAACTCATCATGCTAAATCGCATTTTTATGAATGTTCTGGGTAGTCGTAATACACGGGTACTGCGTCGGTTATGGAAAACAGTAGATAAAATAAACGCACTAGAGGCAGGCATATCGGCACTGTCTGATGAGGCTTTAAAAGCAAAAACAGTAGAGTTTAGACAACGTTTAGAGAGTGGTACGACCTTAGATGATTTGTTGCCAGAAGCCTTTGCGGTGGTGCGTGAAGCGTCTAAGCGTGTGATGAATATGCGTCATTTTGATGTGCAACTTATTGGTGGCATGGTATTGCATGGCGGTAATATTGCTGAGATGCGTACCGGTGAAGGTAAAACCTTAGTGGCAACATTACCAGCTTATCTTAATGCTTTGTCCAGCCGCGGTGTTCATATTGTCACCGTTAACGATTACCTAGCTCGTCGTGATGCCGAGTGGATGCGCCCCCTTTATGAATTTTTAGGCTTGTCTGTTGGCATCAACTTGCATGGATTATCCCCAGCGGAAAAGCAAGCCGCTTACGCAGCAGATATTACCTACGGCACCAATAATGAATTTGGTTTTGACTATCTGCGCGATAATATGACTTTTAGCCTGAATGAAAAGGTTCAGCGTGGCTTAAATTATGCATTAGTGGATGAGGTGGATTCCATTTTGGTGGACGAAGCACGTACACCTTTAATTATTTCTGGTATGGCAGAAGACAGCGTTGATCTCTATACCACCATTAATAAAGTGATTCCTCAATTAAAAAAACAGCTCGAGAAAGACGGCCCGGGTGATTTTAGCCTGGAAGAGAAATCCAAGCAGGTAGTATTGACCGAAGAAGGTCATCAACACATTGAAGAATTGTTGACCGAGGCGGGTTTGTTGCAAGAAGGTGAAAGTTTATACGATGCTCAAAATATTGTATTAATGCACCATGTCAATGCTGGTTTACGTGCTCATACTTTATTTAATCGAGATGTTGATTACATTGTTCAGCAGGGTGAGGTAGTTATTGTCGATGAGCACACCGGTCGAACCATGCCTGGTAGACGCTGGTCTGATGGGTTGCACCAAGCTGTAGAAGCTAAAGAACAAGTTAAGATTAACCAAGAAAATCAAACATTGGCATCGATTACTTTCCAGAATTTCTTCCGCTTATACGACAAATTATCTGGTATGACGGGTACGGCAGATACAGAGGCATATGAGTTTCAGCAAATTTATGGTCTGGAAGTCGTTGTTATTCCAACGCATCGTGATATGGTCAGACAAGATTTGCCTGATTTAGTCTATATGTCTGCTGAGGAAAAATACGAGGCAATTTTAGAGGATATCAAAAAAATTAATGAGACTGGCCAGCCTATTTTGGTGGGAACAGCTTCCATTGAAACCTCTGAGTTATTAGCTCATTTGCTACAAAAGAATCAGATCCCGCATCAAGTATTGAATGCTAAGTTCCACGAAAAAGAAGCTCAAATTATTGCAGAAGCAGGGCGTCCTGGAGCGGTGACAATTGCAACTAATATGGCAGGTCGCGGTACGGATATTATGTTAGGTGGTAATTTAGCTGCTGAATTAAAAGCATTAGAAAATCCAACACCGGAAGAAATAGAGCAACATCGCCAAGCTTGGCAAGAAAGACATGACCAAGTACTAAAAGCTGGTGGTTTGTATGTCTTAGGTACTGAGCGTCATGAGTCACGCCGTATTGATAATCAATTGCGTGGCCGCTCTGGTCGCCAAGGGGATCCTGGTCGCTCACGTTTTTATCTATCTCTAAATGATAACTTGTTGCGTATTTTTGGCGGTGAGCGCCTTAATGCGATTATGCAGCGTATAGG
>CAYZRM010000054.1:2910-4587 GCA_964480845.1 uncultured Coxiellaceae bacterium
TAGTCAGCTTGTTTGTTCCACCACATAGCATGGAAGAAGAATGGGATGTGCCAGGGTTAGAGCAGCGCTTGTTAGCAGACTTTAATCTAAAGCTACCAGTTGCTAAGTGGTTGGAAGAAGAAGGCAATTTGGATGAAGAGCAATTGCGTGAGCGTATTTATGCCGCTTTCAAAATGGCTTACGATGTTAAAGTTGAACAGGTAGGTGAGCATATTATTCGCCAGTTTGAAAAAGGGGTGATGTTGCAGACCTTAGATACTTCTTGGCGCGAGCATTTAGCTGCCATGGATTATTTACGCCAAGGCATTCATTTGCGCGGTTATGCACAAAAAAATCCTAAGCAAGAGTATAAGCGGGAGGCCTTTGAACTGTTTGCTCAATTACTTGATAAGTTAAATTATGAAGTGATTTCTGCTTTAAGTAAGTTTGAAGTAAGAGTAGAGCAAGATATAGAAGCAATGGAAGCGCGTCAACGTAAGGTGGTTAATTTGCATAACATGGAATACCAGCATGCCGAGCCTGAACAGGTATCTGCAGGTGCCCAAGCAGCAGTTGTTGAAAGGCCAGCAGTGAGTTTGCTGCAGCAACCCGTGATGCGTACAGAGCCTAAAGTTGGTCGTAATGATGTTTGTCCATGTGGTTCAGGAAAGAAGTATAAGCAATGTCACGGCAAGCTAGATTAGTTCACGTTGCGGTCGGTATTATTAAGCATGGTGAAACCATCTTAATTGCTGAGCGTCCAGTAGGGACGCCTTATGCTGGTTATTGGGAATTTCCTGGTGGCAAGATTGAGCAACAAGAGAGCGGTGAAGAGGCTTTAAAGCGCGAGTTGTACGAAGAGCTGGGGATAGTCATCTCCCCAGCAACCGCTCTCTTTGAACATACTTATCAGTATCCTGATAAAACAGTGCGCTTGGAAATTTGGTTAGTTGATCAGTTTGAAGGTGAGCCTTATGGCAAAGAAGGGCAGAAGCTCTGCTTTGTTACCTTAAATGATATTCATAAATTCAATTTATTAGAAGGCAATTGGCCAATTTTAGAGAGAATAAAAGCGATTTTGGAGGCTTAATATGCGAGTAGTCTTAGTAGGCGGTACTGGTACAGTTGGGCAAGCAGTTAAGCAGGCTGTTAGTAAACATTATGAAGTGGTGACAGTAGGTTATAGCCGTGGTGATTATCAAGTTGATATCCAAGATACGGCATCTATAGAAGAAATGTACCAAAAAGTTGGTGCATTTGATGCCTTGATTTCCACCGTTGGTCGCGTGCATTTTGGGCCATTGTCAGAGTTGAGCGCTGAGAATTGTGCGCTTGGTTTGCAGAATAAATTGATGGGGCAGGTGAACTTAGTGTTGCTTGGTCTTAAGCATATTAATGATGGTGGTTCTTTCACACTAACATCTGGTATTTTAAATGAAGATCCCATTCGTTTTGGCGCTTCTGCCGCCATGGTAAATGGTGCATTAAATGGGTTTGTGGTGGGGTCTGCTATTGAGATGCCGCGTGATGTGCGAATTAATGTGGTGAGCCCTACGGTTCTGACAGAGTCATTAGAAAGTTATGGTCCGTATTTTGTTGGATTTGAGTCAGTGTCAGCAGCAAGCGTAGCGAATGCTTATTTGAAAAGTGTCGCAGGATTGCAAACTGGGCAAGTTTATAAGGTTTGGTAAGAATGCC
>CAYZRM010000054.1:4687-11902 GCA_964480845.1 uncultured Coxiellaceae bacterium
GTTTTCATTTCCATTATTGCTTTCCTCCCATTGCGCCTATCCATACAGCTAACAGACATAATCCCATGCTGAGCAAAATATTTAAGCAAGCACTTGTCCAAGCGCCATTTTCAATGAGATTAAGTGTCTCAATTGAAAAAGAAGAAAAAGTGGTATACCCGCCTAGAAAACCAATGAGTAAAAATGAGCGTAGGTAGGGGGCGAGTTCGCTCACTCGTTCTAAAATAAGAAAGAATAACAAGCCCATTAGGAAGCATCCACTAACATTGACAATCAGGGTACCATAAGGAAATTCACGGCCTAGCAAAGCATAAAATAGGTTGGAGATGGCAAATCTTGAGACGCCACCTAGGCCTGCACCCAAGAAAATTAAGCATTCATTTAGCATATGACATCCTTTTCTTAGCCTGGTCAAAATAAAGCGCAATTTTTTTCCAGGCTACAGAGTGCTAGCGCTGTTGTAAATAAAAATCGACAGTCTTGGATAGTCCAGTTTCTAAAGTTTCTTTGGGTTGCCATGCTAATTCGCTAGTAATCTTTTGTGTATCAATCGCATATCTAAAGTCGTGCCCTGCTCTGTCTGTTACAAATTGTAATAAACTAGCATAAGATTTATCTTTGGGGAGGCGCTTATCCATCTCTGTGCAAATATACTGGGCTAATGCTAAATTTTCCCACTCATTGTGGCCGCCTATATTGTAACTTTCTCCTAACCTTCCGTGTTTAATGACTTCAAGAATACCCAGGCAGTGATCTTCAACATAAAGCCAATCTCTAATATTCTTACCATTTCCATAAATTGGAATAGGCTGCCAATTTAGACAGGCATTGATGATGGTAGGAATCAATTTTTCTTTGTGCTGATAAGGGCCGTAGTTATTGGAACAGTTAGTCATGGTGATTGGCAAGCCATAGGTGTGGTGGTATGCCTGCACTAAATGATCAGAACCTGCTTTTGAAGCAGAATAAGGCGAGCGTGGTTGATAGCGTGTGGTTTCTGTAAATAACGGATCTGTTGGTTGCAATGAACCAAATACCTCATCAGTGGATACGTGATGGAAGCGTCGTTTGGTTAAGTCGGCATTTTCTATGTTTATCCAGTGATGGCGGGCAGCTTCTAATAGTACAAATGTGCCAACTATATTGGTTTCGATAAAGGCCTGCGGGCCACTGATAGACCTATCTACATGGCTTTCTGCAGCAAAGTGCACAATCGTATCAATGTGGTGATGTGCCATTAAATGGCGTACAAGTGTGGTATCAGTAATATCACCTTGAACAAAATGATGTCTGTCAGGATGGGGTAAATTAGCTAAATTAGCAAGGTTACCAGCATAAGTTAGTTTGTCTAAATTAATGATGGTCAGGGCTGGGTCATGTTGTAAGGCTAGTCGAATAAAGTTAGCGCCAATAAAGCCGGCGCCGCCTGTGACTAGCATAACACGGGCTTGATAGTTCATGAGGGCAGTCCTTTTAACTGTTGAAGTACAATGGGTAGGCTAATGCGCCAATCAGCTTGTTTGATAGCAAAAGTCTGTTCTAGGTGCTGACAGTCTAGTACTGAATAGGCTGGACGGTTGGCTGGTGTTGGATAGTCGGTAGTCGTAATGGGTAAGACTTCTTTCACCATCAATGGTTCTTGCTCAGCAGCTGCGGCAATAATGGCGCTAGCAAATTCATGCCAAGTAACGGCTGTTTTATCACAGTAATGGTAGGTGCCAGGTTGGAAGCGGCGAATTAATGTGTAGATCACCCCAGCAATATGGCCAGCATAAGTGGGGCAGGCAATTTGGTCTGCAACAACGCGTAGAGTTTCTTTTTCACGTGCCAAACGTAGCATGGTTTTAAGAAAATTATGACCATGCTCACTAAAGACACTGCTAACCCTTAATATTAAATGTTGCTCGCAATACTGGCGAATAGCTTGTTCACCTAATAATTTGGTTGTACCGTAAATATTAATAGGATGTGTTGTGTCTGTTTCTAAATAGGGTGTGTCTTTGTGTCCGTCAAATACATAGTCAGTAGAAAGATGTATCAGTGGTATATTGTGCTCCTGACAAGCTTGGGCAAGTAAAGCTGCACCTTGTGCATTAATGTGCTGTGCTAAATCTGGCTCTTGTTGTGCTTTATCAACCGCAGTATACGCCGCAGTATTAATAATCAAATTAGGCTGATAAGTATCAAGTGCTTCTTGTATGCTAATTTTGTTTGTAATATCCAAAGTAGTGCGTGAACAAGCTATTAGCGCAAATAAAGCTGCATCAGTATGCCGTTGCAATGCCTGACCTATTTGTCCGTCAGATCCTGTGATTAATATCTTAGGTAAAGAGTTTGTCATGCGCTATTGTTTCCAGGGAAGAATAGATTTCATCTTTAGGTGACAAAATGGGTTGGGTCACAGGCCATGGAATATTTAATTTAGGATCATTCCAGAGAATTCCGCCTTCACAGTTTGGTGCATAGACATCGGTGCATTTATAATAAAACTGGGCTTCATCAGATAGTACGCAAAATCCGTGTGCAAAACCCGGGGGAATATATAGTTGTTTGTGATTTTTATCACTTAATTCAATGCCAAACCACTGGCCAAAGGTGGGTGAGCTGACTCTAATATCCACCGCCACATCCCAAACAGCGCCCATGGTCACGCCAACCAGTTTGCCTTGTGCATGTGGGGGTAGTTGGTAGTGCAAGCCGCGGATAACATTTCGCTTTGATAAAGAAGTATTATCTTGTATCAAGGTAGGAATACCGGCTGCTTGATATCTTGCTTGTTGGTATGCTTCAAAAAAATAGCCTCTATCATCTGAGAAAACACGAGGCTCAATGATGAGTAGGCCTTCTAGTGGGCCAGCTGTTACGTTCATAATTATCCTTCGATTAAATCCAGTAAATATTTACCATAACCACTTTTAATTTGTTCAGCAGCTAGCGTTTTTAATTGATCGGTGGTGATTAGCCCCATACGCCATGCAATTTCTTCAGGGCTGCCAATTTTCAAACCCTGACGTTCTTCTAACACATGAATGAAATTAGCAGCATCTAATAATGACTGATGCGTGCCGGTATCCAGCCATGCAGTGCCGCGACTTAACGTATCAACATGTAATTTATTATCTTTTAAGTAATGTTGATTGATATCGGTAATTTCATATTCACCGCGTTCAGAAAGTTTTAATTGTTTTGCAATGTTTATTACGCTGTTATCGTAAAAATAGAGTCCAATGACAGCATAGTGGGAAGGCGGGGTGCTTGGTTTTTCTATGATGTCAGTCGGTTGCTTGTTTTCATCAAAAGCAATCACACCGTAACGTTCAGGATCAGAAACATAATAGCCAAATATGGTCGCGCCTATCGGCCTTTGTACTGCTGCTTTTAGCTTATCAGGTAAGCCGTCGCCGTATAAAATATTGTCGCCCAGAATTAAGCAAACAGCATCTTGGCCAATAAACTCTTCTGCTAAGACAAAAGCTTGTGCAATCCCGTCAGGTTTAGGTTGGGCTTGATATGAAAGTTTAATACCCCATTGTTGGCCATCACCTAGTAGTGCTTGGAACATGTGTTGCTCATGTGGGGTAGTAATAATCAATATATCGGTGATACCAGCATGCATTAATGTGCATAAAGGGTAATAAACCATGGGTTTATCGTAAACCGGCAATAACTGTTTGCTAATTGATCGAGTGGCAGGGTAAAGGCGTGTACCTAAGCCACCCGCTAAAATAATGCCTTTCATGATAGTCTCGGTCTTTATGTGATATTGGTGGAGATTATATCTGAATGGTTGGCTAGCTTGTAGCGGTTTGCTGTCGGGTGGGACTCTCTATATAATGCTTTTTTTTGCTGGAATATTCAAATGACTGAACCACAAGTAACCATATTAGTGCCTAATTATAAAACATTAACGCTTACTAAACTGTGTATGCGTTTGTTGAGAAAATATACAAAAGCTAATTTGGCACATGTGATCGTTATTGATAATGATTCGCAGGATGACTCTCTGGAATATCTGCGCACATTAAAGTGGATTGAGCTGATTGAGCGAAAAGCGATTCCTGGTGAATCAGCCGTACAAGGCCATGCTCGTGCGCTAGATGATGCTTTGTTGCGGGTAAAGACGCCTTATGTTCTGTCAATTCACACAGATACTTTGGTAAAGCGTGCCGATTGGTTGGAATTTTTACTAGACCATTTTAAAAAGAATCCTAAATTAGCGGGTATCGGTTCTTGGAAGCTAGAGTCTAAAACATGGCTTCAGCGAGCATTAAAGCGTATAGAGCGCACTATTCAATTAGCCGCTTATCGATTAACAGGCAATACACAGCATGTACTAGAGGGTGTAGGTAAGAATTATTATTACTTGCGTAGCCATTGTGCTATGTATCGCATGGATTTATTGAGAGAGTTAGATCTGCATTTTGGCGATGGTGATATGGTGGCGGGTAAGGAAATGCATAAGCGTTTAGTCGAAGCAGGTTATGATATGCAGTTTCTACCTTCAGAGATATTGATTGCTTACTTAGATCATATTAACCATGCAACAACGGTGCTTAACCCACATTTGAGTACTCGTCAAAAAAGTGTTGATAAGGGGCTGCGTAGAATACAGCGCAACCTAGATCGTATGCAGGCAGATGCTATTTTAAAAGATGAGTTACTGGATCAATAGCTAATAAAATTAGATGGGTTACTGACGATGATGCGATAGGGTGGCCCATTTATTCACTGCAACTGCACTGCATCATACTTTATTATAATCAAAGCCAAATCGGTCAAAATGCCCTTCCAGTTCGTCAATATTATTAAACCGAATACGTAGGTAGCCACCACCGCGTTCTTCAGCATCAATTTGTACGCGATTGCCAACATGTTCTGAGAGTGAGACTTCTAGGTGTTTAAGATTAGCATCACTATAGGGCTGGTCATTAGGATCTGGAGCCATCTGGATTTTTTTGGCCTCAGCTTCCATTTTTCTGACGTTCCAGCCTTTGGCCACGCATTTTTCGGCTAGCTCAATTTGTTGGTGTGGTTCTAGCCCAGCTAAAATTTTGCCGTGGCCTTCAGACAATTGTTTCGTAATGAGTAGTTGCTGAACTTTGGGGTCTAATTTCAATAGTCTGAGGGAGTTTGTAATAGCCGTACGAGATTTGCCAACGGAGGCTGCTACTTCTTCGTGTAAGTAGTGGAATTCATCAATTAGTCTTTGGTAGGCCAGCGCTTCCTCAATGGGGTTTAAGTCAGCTCGGCTGATATTTTCAACGATGGAGGCTTGTAGGGCTTGTTCATCAGTGTAGGGAAAAACAAGACAGCTAACATCTGTTAAACCAGCTAATTGTGCTGCTCGCCAGCGTCTTTCACCGGCTACAATTTCATAGCGTCCAGTATTGGCTAGTGGTCGGACAACAATAGGTTGTAGCAGGCCGCCTGTGCTCTTAATGGAGTCAGCTAGTTCTTGCAATTTCTCTTGGTCAAAATGGTGGCGTGGTTGGTATTTGCCACGAGCCAGTAGATCAATTGCAATTTGTTGTAAAGTGGGTCGTCTTTTTTGCATGAAGCTAGTGTACGTATTTTGCCACCCACATGCAATGTGGGTGGGAACAGTCCTAGTGGGTGGTGTTTAGTAAGTGCGGTTAACCACAAAATCACACAGGTCAATTAATGCTTGCTTGTAAGGTGAGGCAGGCACAATCGTTAAAGCAGCAATTGCTTTCTCTGCATGCTGTTTGGCAATTTTGGCAGTGTATTCAATGGCATTGGTTGTATTTAGGATGGTGAGAATGGCGGCTAAGTTTTCGCTAGAGCCTGCTTTGATAGAGGATTTCAATAATTCGAGGTCTTCACCTTGGCTTTGGGACATAGCATAAATTAGAGGGAGAGTGCACTTACCCTCGTCTAAATCTTGCCCAACATTTTTGCCGGCTTCATCGGTTGTTTGGCTATAGTCAATAGCATCATCAATCAGTTGATAAGCTAGTCCAAGATGTAGTCCATATTCACGTAGCGCCTCGATTTGTTTTTCATTGCTTGATGCCATCATGGCACCTAATTGCGTTGCAATTTCAAATAGTTTGGCAGTCTTGCGTTGTATGATCTCATAGTAAAATGCTTCTGTTGTATCAGGGTTTTTAGCATTCACCATTTGCATTATTTCGCCTTCTGCAATGTAGTGCGTTGCTTTTGCAAAAATTTCTAAAATGGTTTGTTGCTTTAATTCAACCACAATTTGGAATGCGCGCGAATAAAGGAAATCACCAATCAAAATACTGGCGTCATTTCCCCAAATAATGTTAGCTGTTTGATTGCCGCGGCGTAGCGTGGAGTTATCAACGACATCATCGTGTAATAAGGTCGCTGTATGGATTAATTCAATCACGGCAGCTAGACGGATATGGTCTGTTTTTTCAGGGTTGAGGGCTCTTGCGCCAAGGGCGAGTACCAGTGGCCGTACGCGTTTACCACCACAGCTTAAAACGTACTCTATCACTTCCCTAACCATAGGAATATTAGATTCGAGTTGCGAAATAATAAACTCATCAGTGGCACTGAGATCGTCTTTCACTAAACTACGAATGGCTGCTAACGGCATGTAAATATCCCAATTTATTCATGGCAAGCCTGAATCCTAGAGAGCAGAGGCCTGAGTGTCAAGGTCATATTGAATTGGCTGCTACCGTCTTAAAAGAAATAATGGTAAATTAGGGCAAATTTAGCAGAAATGGAGGTAAAAATGCCATCTTTTGATATTGTGTCCGAGAGTGATCAGCACGAAATTGCCAATGCGATAGACCAAACGAATAGAGAGGTGAGTACTCGCTTCGACTTTAAAGGCACGGATGCTCGTGTTGAGTTAAATAAAGAGAAATTGACCATCATTGCGCCAACTGATTTCCAGCTTAAACAGGTGGATGAAATTTTGCGTAATAAATTAACGAAGCGTCAAATTGATTTGCGCGTGCTGAACTATGAAAAGATTAATACTAATCTAAGTGAAGCGCGTCAAGTGATAGAGGTAAAGCAAGGTCTTGATACTGAGAATGCAAAAAAGATTGTAAAGCTAATTAAAGATGCTGCCTTGAAAGTGCAAGCTTCTATTCAAGGCGATCAAGTGCGTGTGACAGGCAAGAAGCGTGATGATTTACAAGAAGCCATCGCTATGCTGCGCCAGGCGAAAGTAGAGCTACCATTGCAATTTAATAATTTTAGAGATTAAAA
>CAYZRM010000055.1:0-2853 GCA_964480845.1 uncultured Coxiellaceae bacterium
GCTCGCTTAATGCCTTCTTGCTCAACCACATCCTGGCTCTCACGCAAGCCAGCCGTGTCAATAATATGCATAGGCATACCATCTATTAAAATGTAATCACGTAGTACATCACGTGTTGTACCCGGAATATCAGTCACAATTGCAAGCTCTTTACCACTCAAACAATTAAGTAAACTAGACTTACCGACATTAGGCTGCCCAACAATAACAGCTGTAATACCTTCACGCAAAAAACTACCTTGCTTAGCATTTGCCTGTATAGACTGTAAATGGCTAATAATATCCACCAAGCTGTTGGATATTTTATCATCACTTAAAAAGTCGATTTCTTCATCCGTAAAATCAATGGCCGCTTCTACATACATGCGCAAATAAACAATTTTTTCACTTAAAACATGAATCTCTTTAGAGAACTCTCCTTGCAAAGAACGCAGTGCTAATTTTGCAGCTTGCGTAGAAGAGGCATCAATCAAGTCAGCAATAGCTTCAGCCTGAGCCAAATCAAGCTTCCCATTCAAAAAAGCGCGCTCAGAAAATTCGCCTGGCTTAGCCAAGCGGGCGCCCAATTGTAAAATACGCTGCAACAACAAATCGACCACCACCGGGCCGCCATGTCCTTGTAGCTCTAAAACATCTTCGCCAGTAAAAGAATGAGGATTGGGAAAATAAATAGCGACCCCTTCATCGATGACCTCATGCTGCCCATCACGAAACGGCAATAAGGTAGCCACACGCGGCTTAGGAAGGATACCCAGAATAGCCTGGGCAATATCACCGACCAAGGGACCGGAAATACGAACAACAGCAATACCACCCCGCCCAGGCGCTGTCGCCTGAGCAGTAATAGTATCGTTACTTACGATTTTTTTTACCATTTGCATCTAAATTCGTGTCTAAACGATTCATGATAAACCACTGTTGTAAAACAGAGAGAGTATTATTCACAAACCAATACAACATTAAACCGGCAGGGAAATTAGCAAACAACACAGTAAAGATCACTGGCATTAACATCATTACCTTAGCTTGCGTAGGATCTGCAGGTGGTGGATTCAGCTTTTGCTGAACAAACATGGAAATACCCATGAGCAAAGGCAAAATATAATAAGGATCTTGCTGAGATAAATCATGTATCCACAAAATAAATGGTGCTTGACGTAACTCAACACTTTCAACTAAAACCCAATAAAGCGCGATGAATACTGGAATTTGAATCAAAATAGGCAAACAACCGCTCATAGGATTGACTTTAGCTTGACGATATAAATCCATCGTTGCCTGAGTTAACTGCTGCTTATTGTCTTTATAACGCTCGCGTAATGCTTCCACCTTAGGCTGCAATTTTTTCATTGCACTCATAGAACGGTAGCTTTTCGCTGATAGCTGGAAGAATATTAGCTTAATCACCACGGTTACTAGCACGATTGCCCAGCCCCAGTTACCGACAACATTATAAATATGCTGCATCATCCAAAAGATAATATCGGAAATAAACCAAAACCAGCCGTAATCAATGGTCAACTTTAACCCTGGTGCTGCTTTTTCTAGCAAGCTAGTAATAGCAGGGCCTGTATACAACTTAGCATCTGCCGTTATTTGGCTACCAGGTGCAACAGTTAACTCAGGGCCTATCATGCCGATGGTGTACAAACCATCTTGATTAACACGAGAATAGTAATTAGAAACCGTTGCCTTTGCTGGGATCCAAGCAGATACAAAGTAATGCTGTATCATCGCTGCCCAACCATCTTGGCTAACTTGATTCAAATTCTTTTCCTGCATTTGCTTGAACGTAATTTTATCAAATGGCTTTTGTGTACTAGAAATCGCTGCACCAAAATAGGTAGATAAGCTAATCATGCCACTATTAGATGGTGGCGGTGCATCTTTACGCAACAATTGCGTATATAGCTGACCTTGCCATAGCTGGCTAGATTGGTTATCTACATGGTAACTAACATTCACTTCATAACTTTCACGACTAAACGTAAATGTTTTAACGACAGTTAATCCATTATTTTTCCACACTAAATTGACTTGCAAGGTTTGTTGGTCAGGTTGCAAGGCATAGGCAGTCTGGTCAACAGAATACGTCGCTTGAACTGCTGAGGTATCTGGGCCTGACTTACTTAATAAACCACTTTCAGCAATATACCGTGCTTTATCATCATTATTGAGCAGTAGGAAAGGAGTATGAGAACCTAGTGACTCCGGATAATGCAACAACTTGGTTTGAACAATATCACCGCCTCTTGTATCAATCTGTATTTCCATTAAATCAGTCGTAACACTAATTAATTGGCCAGTTTGTGGGGCGGACGCAGCTAGTGCCGTTGCTTCTGCTTGTACAGCTTGTGATGGCACGGGAAGGGGGGCGTTGGCCTGAGGCGCATGCCCAGCGAGCTCTGCTTGCGCAACCGCTGCTGGCGTATTAACAACAGGTGGATGCTCTTGCTGCCACGCTTGATACAAGAAAAAAATAACGCAAGCTAACGCCGCGTAGAGTGCAATTCTGATATAGCTTAAAATATTATCAAACATCTGTTTTTCTAACCTTTCAGTTTAAGGAACAGGATCAATGCCACCTGAACACCAAGGATGGCAGCGTAATAACCGTCTGACTGTCAAATAACAACCTTTCAAACAGCCATGCATTGTAATCGCTTCTATCGCATAAGTGGAGCATGTTGGCTCAAATCGACAACAATTTCCTAACAAAAGACTGAAAGCATAGCGGTAGATGCGAATAATTCCGATTAAACAGCTTGTTATGATAGTAATGATCGCTCTTACACAACGTCCTAGTCTTGTCGTCCCGCGAAGAAAACTCGTCGTCCCGCGCGTAGGCGCGGG
>CAYZRM010000055.1:2953-11748 GCA_964480845.1 uncultured Coxiellaceae bacterium
TATCTGGATGACCCAGACACTACCAATGAAATATTGCTTAATTTGGCCAGCAGTAAAGCCATAGAAAGACAAAATGGTCAGTATTTTCTGGGAAAAGAAAAAGATGGCTTTGAAGGATTTGTTCGCGATATTTCTCGAGATCGGAAACATTTTAAATTTAATAGTAAAACTATAGCTCCTAAAAACTACACAGACACACATGCACTATTTAATTTTATTCTGCTTACCTACAACTTAGCTAGTTTAGAAACTGATGAAATCACTAGCAAACTTATTGAGGGATGGCAGCAATCTCTCCAGGCAGGATATCTGATATCAGCCTTAAAACAAGCACCACCATTTGATTATGCGGGAAATATGGCCAATCTTACGGCAAACAGATTATCTAATCTGACTATTTCAGCTGAAGGTGATATCAAAATAGAAACGATTGTTACTCTTTCTATTCAAGCTCATATCGTACAAACAGATGGCAGCACATCTAAACAAATCGTAGCAAGCTTTCCTGGCTACATTTGCGCAACAACAGAATATAAAAAGGATGGCCCTAGCTTCCAATCAGGCGCCGCTATATTTTCCAATTCCATTTTGGAAAATCTTTATCAAAATAGTCTAGGCAATCTTTGCTTGGATCAACCTGATGAAGAACACAAGATAAACGCCTTAATCCAAGCAGCAGAACTCGAAGAGAACAATGCCGCTGCTAACAACCAAGCACTTATCCAAAAAAATATGGCTAATGAACCATTTGCATCTGCGATGGCGGTTATTGTGGCACTTGATAAGCATGAAGAAAAATCTCGTATTATCAATCTGATGATGGGGATCATCAGACACCCTCTAAATGATATTTATATATTACAATTTGATAAGTTAATAGATAAAAACTCAGAAGATAAAGCTTTAGTGAAAGCTTTACATGCATTTAAAGCAGGCATAGCCACAGTTACTAAACCCTATAGAGATGCATATCAACAATTAAAAATAGAAATTGCTCATTGTAATCCCGCAGTAAAAGCGCTATCAAACGATGTCCTTATTGCCTGTGATAAATATGCAAATAACCCTAGCCGCCACTTCTCTTTACCATTTTTGACAAAAACACTGGTTATCACAAAAAATTTATTATTAGACCCAAACACACAAATAAAGCCTTATCAAAAACAGATGGAGAAAATACGGCACAAAGGTAGAAAAACCCAACTTCTTGGCGCGATGAAATGTTTAGTCGCAGGCTTATTTATTGCGGCAAGTATTGTGGTAGGCATTGGGTCTTTAGGTACATTTGCTGCTCCTGCCTCCCTTGGGTTGGCAATTGCTGCTGGATTACTTACTAGTGGCATAAAAGACATTCGTGAAGGCAAAAAAGAGCTTAAAGAGATCGACCAGCTAGCTAAGCCCGTTGGCGTATCTATAAAAGCAGCAAAAGAGAAAAATAATACAGTTACGAAAACAGGTATTTTTGCCAAGCTAGAAAAATCAGCTCTGAGCTCAGATGATTCAGAACCAGACTGGTTCAAAAAACATACTGACAGTGGCTCCGAAAGCACTCAAGCAACAACGACAGAAGATGAGACGCCAGCAGCAGTAGCACCTCGGAAAAAAAGAAGCTAAAAACCCCGCATTAACATGCTGGCTACAAAATAAAAAAGGCACCCTAAGGTGCCTTTTCTTTAACATTAACAACTTACTGTTGAGCAGGCTGTTGTTGCTGTTGTGCTTGAGGTGGATCAATCAACTCTTTCATGCTCAAACGCATACGGCCTTGACTAAACCTCCAGTATGTCGGAAAATAACCGACATACTGGAGGTATTTATGGATATCAGAACAGCTAAAGCACTGCTCAATACCGAAGAAACCGACTATCAATCCCTCTTAAATATTCTTAAACATTATGCGCGTCCACGCGAAAAAATTTCTTCATGGCTAAAGTCTGGTGATTTAGTACGAGTTAAAAAAGGTCTTTATGTATTTGGGCCTCATATCGCACAATCGAGGTACTCTTTGGAAATACTAGCAAATTTAATTTACGGCCCCTCTGCTATTTCTTTAAATTATGCTCTCTCCTTTTACGGTCTGATTCCTGAAAAAGTCACCACCATCACAAGTATAACCAATAAACGAAACAAATCTTTTTCTACCCCTGTCGGAGAATTTACCTACCAATATATGAACCATGCTAAATATCCCATAGGCATAGAGCTACTGACTCAAATAAATGGCCGACATTTTTTAATTGCTTCGCCAGAAAAAGCCTTATGCGACTATATTTCACTAATTGATAAGAAAATAGTAGCAGGCAATATTGATGAAATGCACAAATACCTATTACTGGATTTACGGCTAGATGAAACAGGGTTACGGCAGATGCGGCTATCCAGGCTAACTGACATTAATGCAGCCTATCAAGATCCGCGCTTAACTCAATTAATCTATTTCTTAAAAAAATGGTGACTTATGAATGATGCTATTAATACCATGTTGCAAAAATATAAATGTCACTCAGAGCAAGATTATATTAATGCCTTAAAAGAAATTCTCCAAGAAATTGCTCTTTTGGGATTATGGCGCTCAAAATTTTTTGAAAAAGCTGCTTTTTATGGTGGAACTGCACTAAGAATCTTATACGGCCTGGATAGATTCTCAGAGGATTTGGATTTTTCACTTTTACAAGCCGATAAAAATTTTAATTTTATGCCTTATAACCAAGCAATTATAGATGAGCTTAGTAGTTTTGGATTTGATGTTCATATAGAAGTTAAAAATAAAAACATTCAAACAAACATAGAATCTGCGTTCATTAAAGCGACAACACAAAAACAATTGATATTAATTGAGGCACACACGCACATTACTAATCGCATACATCACATGCATACATTAAAAATAAAAATGGAAGTAGATACAGACCCTCCTCAAGGCTTCCAGACAGAAGTAAAAACATTATTACTACCCATCCCTTTTTCTGTCAAAACCATGACCCAGCCTAATCTCTTTGCGGGAAAAATCCATGCTATTTTATGTCGCCCC
Source organism: uncultured Coxiellaceae bacterium (assembly GCA_964480845.1). GTDB lineage: Bacteria > Pseudomonadota > Gammaproteobacteria > DSM-16500 > DSM-16500 > Aquicella. Next base: position 5,985 of record CAYZRM010000055.1, read on the forward strand.
TGGCAAACCAGGGTAAAAGGGAGAGATTGGTATGATCTGGTTTGGTATGTTGCCAGAAACACGCCTGTTAATCTAGATCATTTACGAGAACGTCTAATACAAACCAATACATGGAGCAAAGGTAAGCTTTCCCTAGATGAGCTATTAGCATTATTAGAAAATAAAATAGAAGAAACGGATTTTGATAATGCAAAAGTAGACATCTTACCTTTTATTCGAGATAAACAAACTGTCGATTTATGGTCTAACGATTTTTTTAAACATATTATTCATCAAATCCATATTTAATTATGTGGCGCATATAGACTCACTATCTTTGCCAATAAAAAAGGCACCCTAAGGTGCCTTTTCTTTAACATTAACAACTTACTGTTGAGCAGGCTGTTGTTGCTGTTGTGCTTGAGGTGGATCAATCAACTCTTTCATGCTCAAACGCATACGGCCTTGACGGTCAATTTCAAGTACTTTCACTCTGACTATCTGACCTTCTGCTAGCTTATCACTAACATTAGCTACACGTTCGTGCGCGATTTGAGAGATGTGAACTAAACCAGTTTTACCTGGTAGCACAGCCACTAATGCACCGAAATCCATTAATTTTGTGACTGGACCTTCATAGATATTGCCAACGACAACATCAGCCGTAATCGCTTCAATACGACGCACAGCTTCTTCACATGCAGATAAATCAGGTGCAGATACTTTCACCACACCATCGTCGCTAATATCAATTACCGCGCCAGTTTCTTCAGTTAAGGCACGAATGGTCACGCCACCTTTACCAATCACATCACGAATTTTATCAACTGGTACCTTGGTCATTAAAATACGAGGCGCATAAGCAGACATTTCCTGACGAGGACCCGTCATGGTCTCATTCATGATATTTAAGATGTGTAAACGACCCGCTTTTGCTTGATCTAGCGCCGTTTTCATAATGGTTTCAGTGATACCATCAATCTTGATATCCATCTGCAACGCGGTTACACCTTCTGTGGTTCCTGCTACTTTAAAGTCCATATCACCTAAGTGATCTTCATCCCCTAAAATGTCAGTTAATACAGCGTAGTTGTCACCTTCTTTCACTAACCCCATTGCTACACCAGCAACGTGCGCTTTAATAGGCACACCAGCATCCATTAATGCCAAGCTAGTGCCGCAAACAGTTGCCATAGAGCTAGAACCATTGGATTCTGTAATCTCAGACACCACACGTAAGATATAGTTAAATTCTTTCTGGGTTGGTAACACAGGTTTAATACCACGTTTAGCTAAATTACCATGACCAATCTCACGACGCTTAGGACTGCCAACCATACCAGTTTCACCAACAGAATAAGGAGGGAAGTTGTAATGCAACATGAAATTATCGCGGTATTCACCAGCTAATGCATCTATGGTCTGAGCATCACGTTCAGTACCGAGGGTTGCAACAACAATAGCTTGCGTTTCACCACGGGTAAACAGGACTGAACCATGGGTACGAGGCAATAAGCTAGGCTTGATAACAATAGGACGGACTGTTTTCGTATCACGGCCATCGATTCGTGGAAGATTCTGTAAAATACGTCCGCGAACGACATCACGCTCCAATTGATCAAGTGCATATTCAATATCTTGAACCAAGGCTAATTCGTCTTCTAGATCAGCTGGCTGCTCGCCCAAAATTTGATCGACAATACGTTCTTTCAAATCAGATACTGCATCTTGACGCGCTTGCTTATCACGAATCTGATACGCTTGCTCAAAGTCTGCTTTAGAAAGTGCTATCACACGGCTTTCAATCGCTGCGTTAGATTCTGGTGCTGCCCAATTCCAGCTCTCAACACCTACTTCTGCTGCTAATTCTTTAATCGCCGTAATCGCAATTTGCATTTCATTGTGTGCAAACATCACCGCACCCAACATAGTATCTTCAGGTAATTGATTAGCTTCAGATTCAACCATGAGCACAGCATTCTCTGTACCCGCTACCACCATATCTAAATCAGATACTTCTAACTGCTTTTTGGTAGGGTTTAAAACATAATTACCATCAATATAACCAACACGTGCTGCTGCTAAATGGCTGGTTGCTGGCATGCCAGAAAGCGCAATTGCTGCTGCTGCACCCAACATAGCTGGGATATCAGCATCTACTTCTGGATTCATGGATAACACAGTGGCAACAATTTGTGTCTCGCAATTAAAGCCTTTAGGAAAGAGAGGGCGTATCGGCCTATCAATTAAACGGGAAGTTAGTGTTTCTTTTTCGCTAGGTTTACCTTCACGTTTGAAATAACCCCCAGGAATGCGGCCTGCCGCATAGGTACGTTCTTGATAATTAACGGTAAGTGGGAAAAAGTCTTTATCATTAGACTTATTCAGTCCTACCAATGTTACCAATACTACTGTGTCGTCCATGGTCGCCATTACTGCAGCAGTTGCTTGACGGGCGATCATGCCTGTTTCTAGGGTCACCGTATGGTCACCATATCGGAAAGATTTTTTAATTGCTGTTAAATTCAAATTAATTCACCACGCTGTATTATGAATCTAAATTAACCACGAATTTCGAGTGCTTTGATCAAAGCTTGATAACGTGGCAGGCTTTTACGCTTTAAGTAAGACATCAAACGACGACGTTGGCTAACTAAATTGGTTAAACCAAAACGTGTATGGAAGTCGTGCTTATGAGCTTTTAAATGCTCAGTTAAGTAGCTAATGCGCGCAGTTAAAAGAGCAATCTGCACTTCAGAAGAACCGGTATCTTTTTCACCCTTTTGATGGGTTTTAATAATGTCAGCCGTTTGGCTTGCTGTTAACGCCATGAGAATCTCCACATAAATCTAAATAAATTAAAAGCCCGCCATTGTACCGAGTACTGCGGGCTGGAACAAGTCTTATTGCTTAGATTCTGGGCGTATAAAAGCCACCTAAAGCAAAATCAAGTGGATGGCTATCAAAAATTACCATGCCATCGCTAGTATTTGTGCCCCAAATAGGAGTAGGAGATACATTTGGGGCGACATCAAACAAGCCAAAAACTGGCACATAACCATCTGATTTTACTAAACTTCTCATTTTTAGACGGAGTGCCAACTTATCTTTTAAATCCTGCTCAGGAATATCAGCATCCTTAATGCCAAATAATCTGGAAATAAGATCTAATTTTTTCAAACTCAATAGAAACAACCGCTCTTGCTCGGTCAATTCCTTGCATGAAAAGTCCACAATCTGTTTAAGAACACTCCACAAATGGCCTACCGCATAAGTTGTCATAATATCCGGTTTTGGCTCCCATGCTTGGATGGCAGTAAGCAACGCCGGATCAAAATTTAAGCCCCTAACATGATATTTTACTGCTCTTAATAAACGAACAGGATCTTCATTAAAACGAAGAAGCGGATTTTCCATAAAAAGTATACGCGCCTTAAAATCTTTCATACCACGCTGGGTAGGGTCAGAAATAGTTGCTTGCCACATGCCATCTGCTTTTTGTGTAACCTGCGCATATAGGCAGCAAATACTAAAGTCTCTACCGCAAGCATCTGCCGTTAGCCATTCAATATCATCTGTATTAATTCTTGCCAGATCTAAAGATGGCATTCCATCTTGTCTATATTGATACAATGAAAAACGTGTTACTGACTTCTGCGGTACAATATGGAATCCAGCTTGGCGAACTTTGTCTGCTATTTTGGCATCATTATCTGAGGAGGCAAAGACCATATCTAAGTCATTTGTTTTGAATGCTTCCGGGTCTAACAGCGATAAAACAGACCCACCAACTAAATAAGGGTTAACTTCTAGCGTTTTCTCTACCAACTTAAGCATAGGAGATAAATACATCATATTATCGGCACTTAAATTTAGACAATTTTCACTTGTTTCTAAGGGCACAACAGTAGGCATATGACTAGACTCGGCTTTGGGCGCCATGTTTATTTTCTGAGTATGTTTTTTACTTTTCGCTTTTTTCCCTTTTTTATTAGGTATAACGTGCGCTTCAGCTAGCAGTTCATCGCAGACTAAAGCTCGCTTTCTTTCTGCTAGTGCGCCTTGTGAGTAAGCAAGAATAGAATCATGCACCCGTTTATTTAGATTAATTAGCACGCCCATAATATCTAATGGCACATCGATAGAGAAAGACCCCAGGTTAGTTAAACCGACTGATAAGGTCAGTGCCAATTTAATCTGGCTGTCTGTTGATAAATTAGCCGTACTAGAGCATAGAAGGATTTTATCTAGGGCAACCTTAACCTCTTCTAGTAAAAGAACAAACAACCGCAATGTTCCCAAGCAGTAGTCCACCTGCACTGGTGATAAGGATTCGTATTGAATTGTTTTTACAGAAATTTTAGATATGTCAGAAAGACAATTGTATATCTCATCAATTTTTTTGCCTGATATTGTTTTAGATGTGCTATATGAAGATAAGATGCGACAGTATTCCAAGAATGATAGTGTAAATGGCTTCATATCATCAGGAAAGTTATTGACGGATTCTATTAATGAAATAACATCATTAATAAATGTATTACTAAAAAGATTACCTTCTCTGCTCGGTAAAAATCCCAGATCAGCCAGATAATTAGCACTACACTTCATTGATACAGCAGAGAAAAAGAACTCTGCCTCTAATGAAGAAACAACGTGCGGATCTTGTGAGAAATATTTTGTCTTAATGACTCTAGCCATCTTTTTGGCTATCTCAGGGCACTCTCCGCTCGCATATAATGATAAAGCACGTCTAATGGGTGACACTGTATTCTCACCTCTTTTATTAAGGTCAGCGCCATGACACAATAATTCAATCGCCGCACGACTATTTTTATACAGCATAGAAAGATTCAGTGGAGTCTGTCCTTTTGCATTAAGGCTATTAATGTCAGCACCCATGGATATTAATTTTTTTAAGACGCCAAAAGAACGGATATCTTCAACTGCTGAGTGCAAAGGAGTTGATTGAAGTGAAGAAACTCTAAGATTGACAGAGCCCCCTCTACCTGTTAATTCATCTAACAGTTTTTCTGATCCAAAATAACTTGCTATGTGCGCCAAAGATGGACCATTAGAGAATTGGTCACCGACGGATGTAACATACTCAGTCGACAATAGATTTATTATAGTTAATAAGATTTCATCAAAAATAGAGGGTGGGATTTGTAGCGTATCTTTAATATTTTTCCATGCGCCTTCACTCATATCTTGCAATAATCTGGGAATATTATTTTTTTCCATACTAAGAAAATCTTTAATCACCGCCACATCATGCACATCTACAGCTTGTTTAACGAAAGCAGCAAAAACCGCCGCGATAATTTTCATATCACTTAAATTAACACCAAATCTATTTAACTTTTTCTCCATATCATCATAGAAGCGATATTTTTTCTCCTCCTGAGCATCTTTTACGCTTTTCATCATCAATCTATTTTTGCCATATCTAATCTGAACCACAAATGATAATAAAGAATGATAATAATCTGTCTTTGCTAAATCCATTAATAAATCGATAGCAAATTCATTACTTGCCCTTATTGCCAAACTAAAAGGATTCATCACGTTTTCAAATAAATACTTTATATTTTTTTTGAATCCATACTCTAATAACGCTACTAAGCTTTTATTTTTATGAAATTCGATACACAGCATTAATATATCAAATTCAGGTGATACATCGTCATTAGCCAATAAATTAATAATGGTATTCACATCTTCTCGCATGCAGGCTGTTCTAATGGGGGATGAATCTAAAGAAGAAGATATAGCTTCATTTTTT
>CAYZRM010000056.1:0-2863 GCA_964480845.1 uncultured Coxiellaceae bacterium
AATGGCAATAAATGATGTTCGCACAAAGAGTACATCTCAATATTTTTTACTAACACCATTTCATCATTGTCAGAATGAAAAAGTGCGCCATTTACTAATTCTTCGACAGATTGTTGATAACCCTGTGTTAAAAATGCCATCGCTTTTGCTGCTCGCGCAGGCGTGTCTTGCAGGCCTTCTCGTTCGGGGTTCTCGCCTATGGCGAGTAAGATTTTTTTATAATGTTCTTGCATGTATTTTACTCTCTTGTTTAGCCTGGTGGCCAAGCCATTTGTCTGCCACCCAGTAAGTGCAGGTGGATGTGATAAATCATTTGCCCACCTTCAGTGTTGCAATTAAAGCCTGTTCGATAGCCTTTGTCGGCAATCCCTAGGTCTTTTGCAATATTGGCTGCTGTGGCAATCATATGACCCACCAAAGGCTCATCTTGTTCACGGATGTCGTTGATAGTGGCAATATGTTGGCGTGGTATGATTAATTTGTGTACGGGTGCTTGTGGGTTGATGTCGTCAAAACAAATAACAAGCTCATCTTCATAGGTAATCTTTGCTGGAATATCACCTGTCGCAATTTTACAAAATAAGCAGTCCACGGCGGCCGTACCTTGTTGGTTTAAAGGTCACTAGTTTAAAAGATTACGCTCTTACTTGCAAAATAATGAGCCGAAAGTACACTAGCGACTAAACCAATTTCATTCAGGAGAGTATTGTGGGATTAGAAGCATTATCAGCAGGTAAGCAGCTGCCAGAAGATATTAATGTCGTTATTGAGATTCCTGGCAATAGTAAGCCAGTTAAGTATGAAATAGAGAAAGATAGTGGCATGGTCATGGTTGATCGGTTTCTCGGTACTTCTATGGTTTATCCGTGTGAATATGGCTTTATCCCCCATACTTTATCTGATGATGGTGACCCGGTTGATGTGTTGGTGGTTGCACCATATTCTTTACATCCAGGCGTTGTGATCCGTTGCCGCCCTATTGGTATGCTGCGCATGACTGATGAATCTGGTAAAGATGCTAAAATTTTAGCGGTTCCGGTAGAAAAGTTAACGCCACGGTATAAAGATATACAAAAACCTGAGGATTTAGGCCAGGAACTATTAAATGCAATAGAGCATTTCTTCACTCATTACAAAGACTTAGAGAAAGGTAAGTGGGTGAAAGTAGATGGTTGGGAAGGTGTTGCATCTGCTCACGAAGAGATCATGAGCAGCTTAAAGCGTTATAATGCAAAAGTAGAAACAGTATAAACGAAAAGGGGCGACCTAATCCTTAAGTCGCCCCTTTTTGCCTACCCAGGCTGTCCTCGCCTGTCCTGCCTATGTCCATGGCAGCCACGTCCGATATGCTGCATCAACTCCTTGATGCTTATCCTAAAAAATCTTCCTTGAACAATTATTAGATTAGCAAATTGTTTCAAACATACTCAATCTTTTTGTTTTCTCCCAAGGCAAGGAATAATCAATGCTTGGTAAGTTTATTCCCCATTTTCAATAAGATGCTAAGAGGTGAAGGAGAAGAGATTGTGTTATGTCGCACGCAAACAATGGCAAAAAGCTTACATGGAAAGGGGGCAATTTTAATCGTTCCTGCACTTTAGGGAGCGGAAAAGAAATTGTTGGATATTTGGCCCTATATAAAGAGCCAGCATGGCACTGCCAAAAATAACGGCAGCAATATAGATGGGTAACAAGCCTAGCACTAATAAATGAGCCGCCAACGAAGAATGTGAGGCGGCAATAATTGAATAAATAGAAATACTTAGGCTGTGATTAAGTAGCAGGTAACATGCACAAATGAACAGTACCATCATGGCCGCTAATGTAATTGCATGTAAAGATATTTTTCTTAGCACGAGGTCTCACCTAGTTTTTTTAATCTGTATTTTAAATTACTAAGTATTTTAAAGATCATATCTTAAGGCTTACTTAAAAAATGAGCCAAGGGATGGTTAAATTTAACGCAGCTGCCAGTGGTGATGTTATCTAGCCATTTTATTTGGTCTTTTCCAAAGAGCATGATGACTGTTGAGCCCAATTTAAAATGGCCAAGCTCCGCCCCTTTTTCTAGGGTGATGGATTGGTCAGCTAAGGTATTTGTGATGCTATTGCCTCGAATGGGCTCATTCATCCAACTCGTTTGCATGCTACCTACTATCATGGCACCCACTAAAATGATAGCAACAGGTCCAAGAGCCGTTTCAAAGATGGTAATAAAGCGTTCATTACGGCTGTAAAGTTGTGGAATGAGATCGGTGGTCATGCGGTTAACAGAAAATAGTTTACCAGGCACGTAAATGGTTTGCGTTAATTTGCCACTAATGGGCATATGAACTCGGTGATAATTATTGGGTGCTAAGTAGATTGTTGCAAAATCACCATCATTAAATTGAGCTGCTAAGCCTTCATCGCCACCCAATAGTCCTTTTAAATCAAAGTATTGGTTTTTTGCTTGGATTAATAAGTCTTTTTTTATGGATCCTGCTTCAGCAATCTTGCCGTCAGCAGGGCTAACAACGCTATTTTCTGCGGCATCCATTTTCCGTAGCTCAGGTTTTAACTGCCTAATAAAAAAATCATTGAAGCAAGCGTAGTCTTCGGGATTTTCAAGGATGGCTTCTTGCATATCGATTTTGTATAACCGAATGAATTTTTTAATAAAATGATTTTTAAAAGCGGTATTTTTGTTATTTGCAAGCCAGCCTGCCCCACGACTTATCAAATGTTGTGGCAGTAGATATTGTACATAGGCAAATAAATGTTTAAGCATTTTGATTCTTCTTTAGTCAGTAAGGAAAGTAACGAAGCTCGGTAGTATACCTAAAAAATATATTTTGTGTTTTTATTCCCACAAAAGTAGTAT
>CAYZRM010000056.1:2963-11459 GCA_964480845.1 uncultured Coxiellaceae bacterium
TCGGTAGTATACCTAAAAAATATATTTTGTGTTTTTATTCCCACAAAAGTAGTATGCGAGCGTGAATCACAAAGGTACCTCTGTCCTTACAAGAGTCGTGCTTCAATCATATAATGTCGGGTACAGCCATTATGCCACTTTATCAGTATTCAAAATTAACCACTGCCAACCCTCCTAGTATTTACAATAGTTTTTTTACTCAGGCAAAAAAAGAACGAACATTGGAGCTGATTGTTCAAGAAATCAAACAGTTATATCACTCTAATGATGCGATATTAAAGCAACACGATGAATTGGGGCGTTTGTTAAATGCAGGAATGTTAACTGGCTGTGAATTCATTGTGAATAGCTCCCAGCTGAAGCTTGATGGAAGGATCAATGCTCTTGCTAGATTCTCATCAACATTTAAACTTATCTTTAATATTCCTGCGGATCAGCGTTTGAAAGCGTTGGGTGAGATGTGTTGGAGAATTGAAACACAATCTATCTCTTGTGGGGTTGCTGAAGGAATTTTGATAGCGGTGCGAGATGAATATCTGAAAGCAAAGACGCCTAAAGCTAAATTATAGTGTTTAGCCTGTTCTTATAAAAGACACCAGTATACCTTTGCATCAATAAAAATACAATGGTGCAAAATAAAGTCAGTTATGATAGCATCAGGCATGGTCGCGTTCTTAATTATAATAAAATCATAAGAGGATTTGCCATGCCACAGCTTAAAGCCATCATAGAATCACAAACAGCTCACTATTTATCCGTTATTAATCCTGAGCCAACACATCCACTTAGTCATTTTTTAAAGCAAGTTTCTGTTTTTGCTCCTCCCTTAAAGCATCTTACAAAGGAATATGGCCGCAATCATGCTGTTGCTTATCTCAAAGAATATGATCAGTTACAAGATGATGAGCAAGTGCAGAAAAAATTGATGGATGATATGGCGTCTGGCGCATCTGTTTTTATATCCAGTACACACTATGCACGTGAACTAAAAATCGGCCTGATTGCTTTTCTGAGTAGTCAAGCAGTAGATGATGTGCGCCAATTAATACATAAGCAGGCAAATAAGGCATTAAAACAAGCTTCACGGCAAATGAAGAGTCAGTATAGTTCGGTGCTACCATTAGACAGTTTTATTGATAAAGAGATTGTTTCTAGTTTAGATGGTTTACAAGGCAAGAATAATAAAACAAAAGCTATTTTTGAGTTATAAATAACAAATAAAGAAGACGGGAACAAATATGTTTAGAAAAAATGTGAAAAAACTTAGCGAGTATTTAAATGAAGCGACCTTGTCTTATATAAATCAAGCAAATGGTAATGGCAATAAATTACTAATATTTCTAAATGAAGATCTTGGTAAATTAAATTTGTATAAGACCAAAGGCATTAAGCGAGCTAAGGATTTTTTTGCTCAGCACCAAGATGCTGATAGTGTGAAGCTTGGGGAGCTCTTATGCGAGAAGGATGGCCTTCTATCTGAAAGTAGTGATTATAAATCTTATGTCTTATATGCGTTAATCGCTTATACATATCAGTGTAGTATTGATGTTTTGAAGCGCGCGGTACAGCTATGCGCACAGAGCCGTCAAACTATTTCTACTTCGGTAGATCATCATGTTGTGATGACCGATATAGGAACCTTAAAGACTATGTTGCTTGATGGATGGCTGCAAGGATATAAAGAAGATAGAGATAGTTTGAGGTATTATGTTGAGATTGAACATAATATGAATTTCATAGCAGATCGCTTGAACTGTTCATATAATGAATTAAATGCAGCGATTTATTATTGTGAAATGGCGCAACAGGGCGGCGCTGGTAAGAAATTTAAGCAAACGTTGTTGCGTGATTGCTTGGCTGATAATGGCTGTGCGTTAGGCCAGATTCAGGCGGGTTTAGAGGCAAATAGAGAGTCCCAGCATATGGAGATGGGTGTGCTTGGGAAGTTGTCTGGACTTTTCAAAGGTTAATGAGATAGAGGTTATGCTAACAGGTTACTGATAAATTGAGACCTGTTAGCATTTCTGTTACGCGTGTTTCAACCATTGGTTGATTGCTCGCAAATCCTGTATGCTTAGTGTGCCTGCTACATTTTTCAAATTCAGCAAATTCATTACATACGAATAACGATCTGCTGTATATTGTTGCTGGTTATGAGCAAGCGTTTGTCGTTGATTCAAAACATCAGCCATAGTTCCTATGCCAGCCTGATAACGTTCATTTGTTGTTTCTAATGATAGTTCAGCCGCATGCATCGCTATTTTGTCATCATTTATTTTGTTTAGGTTAGACAGTAAGGATAGATAGGTTTGTCTCGTATGATAAATGGTATTGCGAACAGAATATTCTAGTTGTTGAGCAGCAACTTCATATTGATATTTGGCTTGTTTTACTTGAGATGAGGTTGCGCCACCCGAAAATAGAGGGACATTAAGGCTAAGTGCAACGACAGTTTGGCGCATTTTGCTAGCCCCAGCGCTGACTAATGTACTGCCATTTTGTGAATTTTGCGCAAGGACATCATAATAACCTTCAAAATCTAGTGTTGGTAGATGGCCACCAATTTGCTGCTTAATATTGCTTCTCGCACTTTGCAGGGCATATTCATTTGCTTTGATAGTCCAATTTTGTTGGATGGATTTTTTAACCCAAGACTCGCGGTCATTCGGTTGTGGAGAGATTAAAGGGAGCTGGCTGGCTAAGGGTGCTAATTTAGTATATGTTTTGTTAGTCAATGTCTTTAAGAATTCTTTGTCTATTTCTAGTTGCGTATTAGCGGAAACACAGTCGGTATTTGCAGAGGCATACGCTGCTTGTGCATTATAAAAATCATTTTTCGCTATGGTTTTGTTTTTGAATTTTTCTTTAGCATATTCGTATTGTTTTTTTAGAGAAGCTTGATTGGCGTGACAATAGCTTAGTGTTTCTTCATCTTGTAAGACATTAAAATAAGCTTGAGCAACTCGTACAATTAAATCCTGAAAGGCAGCATTTAATGTTGCGCATGCTTGTCTTGCACCTGCTGCACTGCTGGCAATGTTTTGGAATTTAGCATAATTAAAAATAGTTTGATTAATGCTTAAGCGCATTTCAAAGTTACGTAATAAGTTATTATAAGGTAGTAGGTCTGGTGTGACTGAGCCTGTGTTTTGTTCTTTATTTTGCGATGGCTTAGCTGAAAAACCAATAGAGGGTAGTAAAGAAGCCAGACTAATACCAATATTCTCTTGTGTTGCTAGCATCTGGGCAACATTTTGTTGATAAGTTGGATCATTGATAAAAGCTTGTTGAAATACATCCATGAGGTCTGTTGCAGCAAAGCTATTGATAGATATGACACTAAACAAAATTGAAAATAGCCAACGTTTCATAGTTTATCCCTAATCTAGTGTGTTGCGATAATTCTTGTAGCTTAATGAAATAATTAGACACATAAATACTAGCACTGGCCATACATCACTCCATATTTGAGTGATACCTGCTCCTTTTAGCATGATGTTGGTTGTCATGCGAGTATAGTGTGTGGTGGGTAATAGGTCCCCTATTTGTTGCGCCCAAGCAGGCATGCCGTAGTAGGGAAACATAAATCCTGAGAATAAAATAGCTGGTAGATTATATGTGTTAGCAATGTTTGCAGCTTTAAATTGCGTTTTAGAAACAGAAGAGGCTGCAATACCAACGCCAAGATTGGAAACAATAAAAGGAAAAGAAGCAATAATGAAAAGAAAGAAACTACCAACAAATGGTACTTTAAATAGAAAGTGGCTTACTAATACAGTTAGGATTAGTAAAATGTAGCCAAGTATAATGTTGGGAATGATTTTACCTAAAATAATATCTAAAGGTTTTGCTGGGGTAACTAGTAAAACCTCCATGCTACCTTGTTCATATTCTGTTGTCAGTGAAATGGCAGTTAACATAACCAGAGAAATGGTTAATATGGCCATGATTAATCCAGGTAACGTATGATATTGAGCAACAATGCCTGGGTTGTAAAGTGCATGTGTATCAACTACGTAGTGGCTGCCATCTATGGCTGATAGATAATGTAATGCACCATCTGTTTCTTTTTTTAATGTCTGCAGAGGAAGATTTTGTGCGGTGCGAAATGCGCCACTGACAGCTACCGGATCACTAGCGTCACCTTGCACTAACAGATGAGGTTTCTCATCGCGAACAAAATCCGTGGTGAAATTTTTCGGTATGTTAATAATGAATTGTATTTTATTGTCATCCAATGCTTTTTTTGCAAGATCTTGATCATCAGTGATAGTTTGGATGTCAAAGTAATCCGTATTTTTGAAGCTAGCAATAAGATTGTTGACAATGGATGAGTGATCTTGTGTGACAACGATAGCTGGTAGATGTTTTGCATCTGTATTAATAGTGTAACCGAATAAGATCAATTCTGAAAAAGGGATAATGATCAGGAATAAGTAGGTGGTAATGTCGCGGCTTACTAGAATGGCTTCTTTTTTTAATACAGCCCATATTCTTAATAAAGTATATTGTATGTTAATCATCTTTTTGCCCCGCTGGCTTTGATGATTTAGATAGCCAAATAAATACTTCTTCTAATTTTGCATTCGTTTTTTCCCAGGCAAAGTTGGGGTTATTTTTGTAAGGCTCAATTGCTTTTTCTAAAATATCTGGGTGCTGTCCGCTTACGTGTAGGGCATCATAAAATGTTACTACTTGTTCTATTTCTGTATGTTTTTGTAACTGTTCGGCAAGTAATACCAAGTTTTTACCTGTTACTTTCCATGTACTCAGGTTAACTTGTTCAATAATGTCATTAATTTTTCCGTGCATTAATAATCGTCCATTGCTGATATAGGCAATGCGATTGCAGCGTTGTACATCATCCATGTTGTGTGAGCTAAGTAATATGGTCATTCCTTCTGAAGAAAGATTATGCATAATTTCCCAGAAGTCCCTTCTTGTTTTTGGATCCACGCTAGCTGTTGGTTCATCTAATATCAATAAAAAAGGGTCATGTACTAAGGCTGCAGCGAGAGAAACACGTTGCTTCCACCCACCAGATAATGAGCCAGATAATTGATTGCGCCTTGATGTTAAATTCAGTTGGTCTAGCACAGAGTTTATTTTTGCTTTACGATTGAGTACACCATATAGCTCAGCAATTAACATTAAATTTTCATAGACAGTTAATTGTTTGTATAGGCCAAAAAATTGAGGGATATAGCCAACATTTTTTTTGATTTTGTCAGATTCTTTAATGATATCATACCCTAAACAGGTGCCTTCACCAGTGTCAGGTGTTAGTAGGCCGCACAGCATGCGAATAGTGGTTGTTTTACCTGCGCCATTAGACCCTAAAAACCCAAATATTTCGCCGTATTTTACTTGCAAGCTTACATCTGAGACAGCAGTGCTATCTTTAAATTTTTTACTTAGATGATGCACGTCTATAATTAATTTGGAGTCATCAGTTGTCATGATGTTTTTTTCACTTTGAAAGTAATTGTGACAGGTTGGCCGGAGTTTAAGTGCTGTTCAGCATTTTTTTTATCTGGGATGGCCTCTATTCGGTAAACAAGTTTAGCCTTTTCTTCGGTACTGTAAATGACGGGTGGAGTGAATTCGGCTTTATTAGAAATATAGCTAATATTTGCATTAAATGGTGTGCAATTATCGCAGGTAACCTTGATGGCTTGTTTTAGGTGGAGTTGGCTGAAATGAGCTTGTGGAATAAAAAAGACAACTTTTAGATGGCCTTTTTCGAGTAGACTAACTACAGGGCGGCCTACAGCAATATATTCTCCTTTAGAATAGTAAGTGTCAAATACAGTGGAGCTGAAAGGTGAGGCAATTGCTTTTTGCTGTGTTGCCCATTGATATTTTTCTACATCAGCTTTGCGTGCATCTAAGGTGGCTTGAAGTGCTTTTGTTTGAGATAGTGCTTGTAAATATCCAGCTTGGCTAGATTCAAATTCTTCTTTGGAAATGACTTCCCTTTGGTAAAGTCGTTGGCGACGCGAAAAATCTGCTTGTTTGAGCGTGAGTTCAGCATTAGATTTAGCTATTTGGTCCTTAGCTTCTTGCCAGCGTGCTTTTGCTGCTTGTAGATCGGCGCTTTCAGGTAGGGTTTCTAAGGTAAAAAGAGGTTGATTCTGTTTAACCTGATCGCCAGGCTGTACATTAAGCGTTTGCAGGGTCCCGCTAAAACTGGCAGATACATAAGTGTATTTTGCATCCAGGTAGCCGGGGACCGAAATTTTTTGCTCATGATCGCAGCCGAATAGTGTGATGGATGCGATGATGGTTAAACATACACGATAGCAACCTATTTTCATCCTTTTATCCCTAGCTAGTTTAATCCTTAAAACTAGTGTTTGAAGTTAATTTTTTTAATAAATTTTTAAATAATAATCTAATGCCATGAATCTGTTTGCGAGTCTCATCTTGAAAAACAATGAGTTTTCGTTGTTTCATTTTTAAGGCAGTTTTATATAAATCCATAATAGTTAAATTAGGGATGGTATTTTGATACTGATCTAATAAGTCACCTAGTGTCAGGTTGTTATTAAGATTACCCCAAATAATATTTTCTGTTTTGGAGGTCAGTGTCTTATCTAAAACATTATCACTTTCTATAGAATTATCCATTACTTTATTTTTGATAGGTCGTATTTGATAAATGCGACTTTCATCAACATGATTATGCAATTGATTGTTGGTATTTAAAAAATGTAGTTGTGATTTATGTATGATAAATAATTCGCTGTCTGCTAAAGCAGTTGCTGTTGCATTTCGATGTCCTTGCTCAAGCAAAGATCCTTCGCCTAGTAAGCTGGAAGCGCCTAGCGTAGCTAGGGTTATGTTTTGATTATTTTGGATAGTGTTGACAGATATTTGTCCTGATAAGATGAAGTAACAGGCATTAGCTTTATCTCCTTCGCTAAATAAAACCTCTTTTTCACGTATTTTTATTTTCTGTATATCGTGAGCCAGCTGTTGGACCTCATCCTTCCTTAGGTGCTCAAAGATATGGGAAGACTTTATAAATTGCATAAGCAGAATTTTTTCTGTCATATTTTTTAAGGCGGGATATGCGACGGTTGGTTTTTCTAAGAAACGATGAAATTCTTTAATGCCTAGTGTTAGCAGGGTCATGGTGGATGCTGCAGTGACTCTAGCAGTGCGTGTGCCAACTTGGGAATAAAGCCCCTTTTCTGATAAGCCTATGGCATCGCCTTTTTTTAATTTAGCAACAGGGATAACTTGGGTGCCTTCCACCGTAGAGATGGTGCGCTCTACTTGTGCTTGTCCATCGGCAATTAAGAAGATGCTGTCCACAACAGTATCTTGTTGGGTGATAGTATCGCCTTCATTTACCAAAACCTCATTAAAGGCAGTTGCTAGGTCGCTCACTTCTTGTGGCTGAAGCAGGCAAAATAGCGGATAGTTAAGAATAAGAGATTCTCGTTCTTGTAATGACAGTGTTTGTTCATGTTTACTCATGTTTGTATTCACTCCTGATGGGTGAATAAAATTTAACCATATTTCAGTATAGCGAGTAAAAGGAGGGGTGTCAAATTAGTAACTATTCATAACCCCTTGTATTATCAAGGGGTTTGTTATGTGAGGATTACGTCAACATCAAATGGTGGTCAATTAGCATCATGAGAAATATGCCTGTCAGGTAGATTAGGGAGTAATGAAAGCTTTTCAAAGCAATACCATGATCTTTTTTTGCAAATAGTAATGCCAGTGCATACCACAACATACCTATATTCAACAGGATAGCGCTGATCAAGTATAGCTCGCCGCTCATACCGATGGTATAGGGTAATAAGCTGCAAATAGTAGTTAAGATGCTATAGAATAGGATATTTAGCTTGGTATAAGGAATGCCATGGGTAATTGGTAGCATAGGGTAGGCAGATTTTTTGTAATCATCAAAACGATGTATGCAGAGCGCCCAAAAATGGGCCGGGGTCCAAGTAAAAATAATTAACACCAATAACCATGCTTGCGCATCTAAATGTCCTGTTGCTGCCGTCCAGCCTAACAGGGGCGGCATGGCGCCTGACAGACCACCGATGACAATGTTTTGTGAAGTAGCACGTTTAAGGTAGATCGAGTAAATAGCTGAGTAGCCAATTGCTGTTAATAAGGTAAGAATAGCAGTTAATGTATTAACGCCAACATAAAGAATGAGAAAACCCGTGACGCCAATAATACCCGCAAAGACACTGGCTTGACGTATAGAAACCTTTCCGGTTGGTAGGGGGCGGTTTTTAGTACGAGCCATGATGGCATCCATCTGATGGTCAATAATATGGTTTAAGGCTGCTGCTGAGCCAGACATCAATGCGATACCTAGTGTGGCATTTAGCCATAAGGTCCAAGGTAAGGAGCCTTCTGCGCCTAGATACATGCCAGCCCAAGCAGTTAATAACATCAATAAAACCACGCGCACTTTACAAAGTGCTAAGTAGTCACGTAATCCAGGATTCATGCCTTATCTCT
>CAYZRM010000057.1:0-11399 GCA_964480845.1 uncultured Coxiellaceae bacterium
CCTCGTTTAGTGGTGTATAACAAGATTGACTTGCGGCCTGATGAGCTGCTGCCTGGTATCTCGACAGATGATTTGGGCAGGCCGAAAAGTGTAAGAATGTCAGCAGTGAGTCAGGCGGGCATGCGTGATTTAAAAGTTGCTATGGGCGAAATATTGGCAAGTGATATGGTGGTGGAAGAGATTGTTCTAGCGCCTAAAGATGCCAAAATGCGCGCTGAGTTGTATAAGCGTGGAGCTGTGCAATCTGAGCGCATTGATGATCTTGGTAATTATTGTTTAACTGTTCGAATTTCTAGAGTAGAGCTGGAAAAATTCATAACCCCCCTGTAAATTCATTATAACTATTTGATTATT
Organism: uncultured Coxiellaceae bacterium; assembly: GCA_964480845.1. Lineage (GTDB taxonomy): Bacteria > Pseudomonadota > Gammaproteobacteria > DSM-16500 > DSM-16500 > Aquicella. The sequence continues at coordinate 355 of CAYZRM010000057.1, forward strand.
ATGATTATAATATCTTTTGATCAAAAGCTGTTGAATTTTCGCGAATCGCGTTAATATATGCCATTCTCAATAGAGTAGTGAAAGATGGCCTGGTCAGTATTATTAAGTGCGATTGGTTTAGTATTTGTCTTTGAGGGTGTCATGATTGCGGCTGCTCCTCGTCTGTGGCGTAAAATGATCCAGCAAATGGTTAACCAGCAAGATCGTGGCTTGCGTATTATTGGCTTAGTTAGCATGCTAATCGGTTTAGCATTTGTTTGTATTGCACGTGATATTTATTAAAGAGAATAAAACTATGGGTAAAAGTGTTGTTATTTTAGGTAGTCAGTGGGGCGATGAGGGTAAGGGCAAAATCGTTGATATGCTCATGGAGCAGGCGTCAGTAGCTGTGCGCTTTCAAGGTGGTCATAATGCCGGTCATACCTTGGTAATTGATGGTCAGAAAACCATTTTACGCTTAATCCCATCAGGTATTCTGCATGCTCACGTTCAATGTTTAATTGGTAATGGTGTTGTACTATCACCAACTGCCTTGTTAGAAGAGATTTCTGAATTAGAAAAACGTGGCGTGCCGGTGACTGAGCGTCTACGTATTAGTGATGCATGTACATTGATCATGCCGTATCACGTAGCTTTAGATCGTGCGCGTGAAGAAGCACGTGGTGATGCAAAAATAGGTACAACTGGTCGTGGTATTGGGCCTGCTTATGAAGATAAAGTAGCTCGTCGTGCTATTCGTTTTAGCGATTTATTTGATGCCAAGCGTCTCCGTACTAAGTTGGAAGAGGTGCTGAAATACCATAATTTTGTACTAGAGCAATATCATCATTTACAACCAATTGATCTTGATCAGCTAATGAATGACTTAATGGCTATGGTACCGCGCTTAGCACCTATGCGAGCAGATGTGTCTGCTATGCTTTCTCAATATCGAAGCGAAGGCAAAAATATGATGTTCGAGGGAGCCCAAGGTACCTTGCTAGATGTTGATCATGGCACTTATCCTTATGTGACTTCTTCCAATACAACGGCAGGTGCTGCTAGTGTTGGTAGTGGTTATGGTCCGTTGAATTTGAGTTATGTGTTGGGTATTACAAAAGCGTATACCACACGTGTAGGATCAGGACCCTTCCCAACAGAATTGCATGACAATATTGGGCAACATATTGCAAAAGTTGGTAATGAATTCGGCTCTGTAACGGGTAGGCCGCGTCGCTGTGGTTGGTTGGATATGGTGGCATTGCATCGTTCTATCGAATTAAATAGTTTTTCTGGACTATGCATTACTAAGTTAGATGTTTTGGATGGCTTGGATACAGTTAAGATTTGCACAGGCTATGAACTAAATGGCCAGCGTTGTGACTATCCACCCGTTGATAGCGATCTATACGCAGAATGTAAGCCTATTTATGAGGAAATGCCAGGTTGGAAAGAATCAACTGCTAGTATTCGTAAATTTAGCGATCTACCTATCAATGCGCAGAAGTACTTGCTACATGTGGAAGAATTAGCTGGTGTGCCTATTGATATGATTTCCACAGGCCCAGATAGAAAAGATACGATTGTTTTGCGTCATCCTTACCAAGATGAGTTGCAAAGCGAAAAAGAAGAGGATTTTTTTGCCGGAGAGAGGACTTGAACCTCCACGGGTTTTATCCCACAGGCATCTGAAGCCTGCGTGTCTACCAATTTCACCACCCCGGCAGTAAACGTATGAACTTTATACTTGCCGGGCAGTGATTGTCAATTGTATGAGTATAAGAAAGTGCGGCTGAACAACCTGGATCAACCAAAAATTAAAGTGGTGGTTGAGCAATTTTTGAAAAAAATAGAGGGTGTATTAGGCGAAAAGTTAGATTTACTGCTCCCTTTTATGTCTGTTGCTAATGGATAGGCAAGGATGCAAACGTCAATAAAAGCAAATAAATCAACGGTGGGGTTTGGTTTGCGTGGTGTAGGGCCGCAAATGGCTAAGCAATTGGCTAGGCTGGCTATTTTTTCCCCTGAAGATTTATTGTTTCATTTGCCAGTGCGATACCAAGATCGCACACAAGTTCAATTAGTTCGACAAGTGTTACCTGATCAAGAAGCTGTTGTTGAAGGTGTTATCAAATCAGTTAGTTATCCCGTTGGTGGAAAGACAAAATTCTTGTGTGAATTGCAAGACGCTAGTGGCCGATTATTTTTGCGATTTTTTCATGTGCCATTCAATGCAAAAGAGCTAATCGTTGGTATGCGGTTGCGTTGTTATAGTGCAGTTCGTTTGGGTCCCCGAGGTATGGAGATGGTGCACCCGGAGTTTAAGGTAATGCACCCGGAACACCCACTACCAGTAGACGCATTTCTCACGCCCATTTATCCGGCAACTGAAGGCTTAAGTCAGCACATGTTGCGTAAGTTAACAGGGCAGGCAGTAGAATGGATGTATAGTAAAAAGCAAATTCAAGAATTAATACCTCCATTTGTGTTGGCAGGATTTCATTTGCCCAGTTTGCAAGATGCCTTGGCTTTTGTGCATCGACCACCTAATACAACATCTATTCCTCAGTTAATGGAAGCATCTACCGCTGCACAGAGACGGTTAATATTTGAGGAGCTGCTGGCGCATCGCCTTAGTCTTTTGAGTGCAAAAAGTCAGTTTAAGCATCAAGCGGGTGTGCCATTTCAATTGAGTAATGAGTTGGTTAATCTTTTTTTACAGCAATTACCTTTTGCTTTGACGGGTGCACAGGCTAAGGTGCTTGATGAGATCAAACAAGATTTAGCCAAGGCACAGCCTATGTTACGTCTGGTGCAAGGTGACGTGGGTTCTGGTAAAACTGTGATTGCCGCTATCGCAATGTTGCTGGCAGTTGGCAGTGGTTACCAGGCAGCGCTGATGGCGCCGACAGAGTTGTTGGCAGAGCAGCATTATCGTGTCTTTGAGCACTGGTTCCAGCCACTAAACATTCGTATCGTTTTCTTATCAGGCCAAGTAAAAGGTGCAGCTAGACGTGTGGCTTTAAAAGCTATTCAATCAGGTGAGGCTAGTATTGTTATAGGTACACATGCTTTGTTTCAAAAAGAAGTGATATTTCAGCAATTGGCATTGATAGCGGTAGATGAGCAACATCGTTTTGGTGTTCATCAGAGAGCACTCTTTCGTGAGAAGGGAGAGCATTTAGGGCGTTATCCTCACCAATTAGTGTTAACAGCAACGCCTATCCCACGTACATTGGCCATGAGTTTTTATGCCGATTTGGACGTATCGATTATTGATGAATTGCCACCAGGGCGAACGCCTATTGTAACAACCATTTTATCAGCAGAGAAACGTGATGAGGTTATTGTTCGCATCAATCAGGCTTGTGAACAAGGCCGTCAAATTTATTGGGTATGTCCCTTGATTGAGGAGTCAGAAGTATTAAATTGCCAATCAGCAATTGAAATGACTGACGTATTAAATGCATTGTTACCTAAGTGGAAAATAGGCTTGATTCACGGCCGCATGAGTTCTGAAGAAAAGAATGCAGCTATGTTGGCTTTTAAGGAACAACAAACTCAGGTGTTGGTCGCAACCACAGTGATTGAGGTAGGTGTGGATGTGCCTAATGCCAGTGTTATGGTTATAGAGAATGCTGAGCGTCTAGGATTGTCTCAGCTACACCAGCTGCGTGGACGTGTTGGCCGAGGTTCTGTTGCAAGTTATTGCTTGCTGTTATATCAGTATCCTATCTCAGCAATAGGAAGAGAGCGTTTGAGTGTGATGCGTGAAACAGCAGATGGATTTAAGATTGCACAGAAAGATTTAGAGCTTAGAGGGCCTGGTGAGGTATTAGGTACGAGGCAGACCGGTGATCTAGGATTTCAGGTAGCAGATCTTATTAGAGATAGTCAGATGTTGGCTGATGTGCATGAGGCAGCAGATATAATAATAAAAAAATATCCTGAAAGCATCGCGGATCTAATGCAGCGATGGTTATCAGGAGGACAGTCTTATAAAGAGGTTTAGTGTGGGTAATAAAAAAAATAATAAGAATAAAGATAAAAAAATAACCTATCAAGAGTTGGCTGCAATCACTAATCCCAGGCAGCTAGATGATTTCCTTAGAAGCATTATTAAGAAGTTGCCAGCAGAAGAATTTGTTCAGTTGATGTTAGAGGTAGTTAAGCATGCTAATAAAGTTATTTTGGTAGGATTAAAAAGAGTCGGTGTAAATTTAGATGCCATATTGCTAGTCGTCGTTAGAAAGCCTAGCGAGTTTAATTTACAGTCTATACAAGTAGTATTGGAGGAATCAAGAGGCGCTGTTGTGAGTGCTGAATTTGTAAAGGCTTTGTCTGATGTCGCAAGCAATGGCAATATTGCATTGTTAGAGTGTATGTTTGGTTCGCGGGATGTTTCTTCGCAAATTTTTCAGAGTGCGGTTATTACTGCTGTCGAGTTTGGGCATATTCAAGCATTAACGCATTTTTGGGAAAGGATGAGTCGTGATCGTAAATCATTGCAAAATTATCTAGGTGCTGCTATTCAGGCGGGGAATTTCTCTCTGATAGAGGCGTTGTTAGGGCAAGGTATGCAGCTTGGTGAGTTGCGCCAAGGTTGTTATTCTGCTTTTTACTATGCCGCATTGGGAAATGACTATGAGATGTTAAGTTATTTTAAGTCCGATGCTACTCAGCAAGATCTTCATTATGCATTAACTGCTAGCATAGATGGAGGGCATGTCAATTCTTTAAATTATATTTTGCTCATTTCTGGCGTGGATGTTAATCATCTTTCAGGCGGAATGACGCCTTTACTGAGGGCGATTAAACAAAAAAACAAAGTGATGATTAGTCGTTTGATTAATGCGGGGGCAAGTTTAGAGGCTGTAGGCCAAACGCCTTCTCCTTTAGATTATGCTATTACAGAGAAATGTCCGCTCTTATTCTCTTGCTTACCTGACGATGAATTAATTAAAAGACACGGTTCACGATTGTGGCGTCATGCTATAGAGTCACAAGCATATGAAGTATTGATTGAGCTATTTCAGCATTACCCTGCAGGCCTATGTCAGCCTGTAGATGATTCATTAAATACACCGCTTCATTGTTCTATTTTATTCAAGTCCCAAAAAAGTGTTCTGACCTTGATTGAGCTAGGAGCAGATCCTTTCTTACTGAATGCGGCTGGGCAATCAGTACTAGATTTGGCTTGGTTAAGTGGTGATGTAACAATTTGTGATAGTGTCATTCCTAGTATTATTCTGCAAAGACATAGGAAACAATATGGCAATATTGCGCAAATAGAGTCGTTTTTTCATGCGGCCAATTTTTACTTGATTGAAGCGTTAGTGTCATTGTTGTCTCATTTGTCAGCAGATGTGATTGATCATTTTCTTCCTTTTGTCTTTAAACGAGAAGCGATCTTGATTGGTGATACAATAGAGCCTGTGCTGATTGATGAGGCTACTTCTGCTTTACTTGAGAGGTCTGCACAACTGGATCAGTATTTGGATAAGTCCGGGCGTGGTCTTTTACCTGATATATTAAGTTATTTAACTATTTCCTGGGATGTGCTTAATGTGGATGCTGCTAATATATCCCCAATGGAAGCGTTGAAAATATTGCATGCGTTAGCTTTGCATATTAATTCAAATGATCTGGCTAGTGCATATTCGCAAATGAACAAGCGTAGACAAGAGGTTGTGATTGCTGTTTCTAAAAACAATATTCAAGGTTACTATCTAAATAAAGCCTTAGCTTGTTTGTGGTCGCGGTATGCCAAAATGCTCTTGCCTGTATTTGCTAGAGTGGATGCAGGCTTATCATTTAATAAGCAAAGTGGTATGCAATTGACTGAGTTTATTTCTATGGCTAAGAGTGTTCTTGCTTTTGTTGAGTTTAATGAAGTTATGTATGATTTGTATGCGTTCAATAAGAATAAGCCACCATTTGCATTTGTTAAGGCAAATTTAGATAAAGTCATTCTAGCGGCGGAGTCAAGTTTAAATCATCAGATAAGAAGAGATCGGCAAGCTTTGAACAAAGAGGCAGAGCAATTGCGTTTGGCGGAAAAGGTTGTTGCGCAAAAAAATGCTCAGGAAGCAGAGTCTGAGCGGTTGCGGCGGTTGAGTGAAGTATATTTTCAAGAGAAGCAAAGAGAGCAGGCGCAATTAGAGCAAAAAAATGCGCTAATTAAATTAGAAAAAGAAAAGGTTGCTCAACAAGAAGCTGCTGCTAGATTGAAAAGGGTAGAAGCAGATCGTCTTGAGAGGAAAAAGGCTGATGCTGTTAAGCTATGGAGTGAGAAAAATAAGAGTGTTCTTTTTTCTGAAAAGCAGGCAAGTGTTAGTGCGGTCTTAGCTTCATCCTCCGCGCCTGTCATAAACGATGATTGTTCGTATGCAGTGATTGAGCCTCAATTGGCTATTGATGTTTATTGCCTTCCTAGAAAAAAATTTGCTTTACATGCTGATATTAAGCTGGTGTTTGATTTGCTTGCTCCGATTAGTGGTGAGTTCTATGCAGTTGGTAGTTCAGTTATTAAAATGATTAGAGAAGCTAGCCAGGTAAGTTCAATAAACGCATCCGATGTTGATATTGTTGGCTTTAATGTGGATGTTTCTGAATTGATTGATTTGGGTTTTTATTCTTCGCGAGTAATGCCAAATTTATATAAAAAAGTTCTAAATGATATAAAGCTAGAGATCTATATTAGTAATGATGTATCTGACGATAAACTAAAAAACACTATGCAGGCACGTGATTTTACGATTTGTTCAATGTTGTGTGATATGAAAGGTGAAGTGATAGCCTTAGAAGACTCTTATTTTGAAGATGCTATTCAAGGACGATTAAAGGCAATTATCCCAGCTGCAGAGTGCTTTAAATCAGACCCTGTTCGCTTGATCCGGGCAATGTCGTTTGTCTTGAAAGGGATGTGTCTCGATGAGAGTGTTGCATCTGCAATGAGGGAGTGGGAGGTGGTTTCACTTTCTCAAGATAAAAGGATGCATATTAATTTAAAAGTTAACTCGTTACTAAAGGATCCATCTAAGCGAATTGTACCATTACTTATGGCTAATGGATTATTAAGGAAGTTGTTCGATATTGGCGAAGAAGATTTGGCTAGGGCATGTGCCTTGCTCTCCTTGAAAGTGAGCGCATGTACATCTAGGGAGTATCAGCCTTCAACATCAAGTGGTTTATTTGATACATATTATTCTTCTGTTGTATTGTCACCAGAGATGAATAGGAAAATCAGATAAATTAATAGCCCGCATGTTATCGTGTATGCGGGCTATATTGTTTATTATTGTTTTTCTAAAATAGCTAGGCGTTCAGTGTTGGGTGCCAAACGCTTGGCGACATACATTGCTGATCGAATAGCGCTTTCATGAGTATCTACGCCATCCATCCACATGCCTGCAAACCAAAGTTTGCGTTGGCCCTGCTTGGCTTCTATGGCTCGCTGAACTTCGTGGTAGGTCGCATTCATTGTTAAATGCCTATAATCAACCAGAGCGTATAATGGGCTAGGTAGAGCTGGGCCTTTGTCATCTGGTGAACGTACATCATAAGTTAGCCAGCTCTTGAAAATAGGTTTACTTGATTTCCATTTTTTATAGAAGGTAATGGCGCCATGTTTACCATCATTGCGTACATTAACAATACGCCACAGACTTTTATCTTTTGGCATAAAACGTTCATCGCCATGAATGGCAATTTTGGTGTCATAGTAGCTGATTCTATTTAGAATCTCAGATAAGTGCTGCGTTGACTCATCAGTGCTTAAAATTTTACTAGCTATTTCGGCATCGGTTGCGAACACTAGCTGATCGTAGGTTGCTTTTGAGCCGTCAGCAGCGATCACCGTATAAGTATTATTGTCGTTCTTATGAATACCGAGAACTTTTGCATTTAATTTTACTTCTGTGTTTTCAAGGGATTTTGCAACGGCATCAATGTATGATGTTAAGCCGTTTTTTACTTCGTACCACGTGTAGCCAGGGATGAGATAGTTATTGCTGATGTAATTTAATGCGTTATAAGCACTCAATTCTTTAGTATCTTGTGGGTCTATTCCCCAAGATGCACCAGTTAGTGGATAGAAGAAGCTGTTTTTAAAGTCATTAGAAACAAATGAGAGTGAATCAATGAATGTTTGCAATGTTGTTAGTCGATCATTTTTCTTTAAGAATTCAAGACCATTGTCTACGACAATTTTAAATTCAATAGAACGCTTAATATTAGCAGCAGAGGTTGATACCCATTCTATTTGATGGTCATGGTAGGTTGGAAGAATAATGGCATCGGTGTTATCTGTGCGATAAGCAGTCATGACTAACGTGAATGGTCTAACAGGTATTTTAAAATGGTTCAGTAAATTAAAGAAAGAGGGGTAAAATGGCTTGTTAAAAAATTCGGCTCCTGCTTCTATGATCACTAGAGGACTGTTTTCATCTGTTCTCACTTCTATCGTATTGGCATGTCCACCTAGGCGATCACTAGCTTCATATAATGTAATGTTGTGTTTTGCTTCTAGTAACCATGCGCTCATTAGTCCAGATGCGCCGCCACCAATCACAGCAATTCGATCGGCAAATGCTGTTGGTGTGGAAAATATTAGAAAAATTGCTAGTATCAGTTTTCTCATGATGTCCTCAATAGTGACTGTATTAGGGTTGGTAAATGCCGCCTAAGATGGCCGGTCGTGTGGCGCCTGTTACTTTAGGTAGATTGCCAGGTAGTTGGTTTAGTGTTTGCTTTGCTAGCCAAGCAAAAGCAGTTGCTTCTACCCAGTCTGGATGTAGCCCATATGCTTCTGTTGAGGCTACCTTTAAATCGTTGCCGGCTAATAGGAGAATACGTTGCATTAGATGGCTATTTCGTGCGCCACCACCGCAGATTAATACATCGCCAGATGAAAAGTATTGTTTGATGCTGTCAATAATAGTGCGGGCAGTTAATTCAACCAGTGTTGCTTGTACATCTGCTGGTGATAGGTTGGATGTTAATGCTGGTTTTAACCAGTCTAAATGAAAATATTCTCGGCCTGTGCTTTTGGGTGGTGCGAGATGGAAGTAAGCATCCTCTAATAGCTGGCTTAATAAAGCTGTATTGACATGCCCCTGGGCGGCTAATTGCCCATCTTTATCAAATGAGTTCCCAAGTGTAGAGGCTATCCATGCATCCATCAGGGTGTTACCTGGGCCGGTATCAAAGCCTAGTACCGACATGGGTTGGTTGGGCATTAATAGTGTAATGTTTGCAATGCCACCAATGTTCACAATAGCTCTGTTAGTGTTGTTTCCAAAAAACATTTGATGAAAAGCAGGTACTAAGGGGGCGCCTTGCCCTTGCAATGCCATATCTTTTCGGCGGAAATCCGCAATTGTTGTGATATTTGTTAGGGCTGCAATCGTGTTGGGATCGCCAATTTGCATGCTAAATGAATGAGCGCCTTTAGGTGAGTGTCTAATGGTTTGCCCGTGACTGCCAATCGCTTTTATTTGCTTGGCAGAGAAACTGGTTTTATCTAGTAATGCTAGGCTGGTTTCTGCAAAGGCAATGCCCAATTCCCTATCCAGTTCGCCCATGCGCTGAATTTCATTTTCACCAGGTTGGCAAAGATCCAGGATGCGTTGGCGTATTGGAGCGGCATAAGGGGTATAGTGGGTTTCAATAACTTGCATTTGATTATTTTCAAAATGTACTAGGGCGGCATCTATCCCATCAACGCTCGTTCCGGACATGAGTCCGATATATAAATTCATTATTAACCTCTCAGCTTTTGCTCGATAGTGTGCCATAATCATGCCCAACTTTTAAAGCGGAGAGTCGAGATGGCATCAGTAGACGAAGCGTTAGCGATTATTCGTCGTGGAACAGAAGAAATTTTGATTGAGGATGAGTTGATAGAGAAGCTAAAAAGCGGTCAGTCATTGCGTGTTAAAGCTGGGTTCGATCCTACTGCGCCGGATTTGCATCTAGGTCATACGGTTTTATTGAATAAAATGCGACAGTTGCAAGATCTTGGGCATGACATCATGTTTTTGATTGGTGACTTTACTGGCATGATTGGTGATCCATCAGGCAAAAATGAAACTCGGCCGCCATTAACTCGTGAGCAAGTGCAAGAGAATGCACTCACATATAAAAATCAAGTATTTAAAGTGCTAGATCCACAAAAAACGAAAATCATGTTCAATTCAGAATGGTTGGATAAGCTCACACCGGTTGACTTGATCAAATTGGCAGCAACACATACGGTTGCGCGTATGCTTGAGCGCGATGATTTTCATAAGCGCTTTACGTCTGGGCATTCTATCGCTATCCATGAATTCTTATATCCGCTGTTAATGGGGTATGACTCTGTTGCCATGAAGGCAGATATTGAGCTGGGTGGGACGGATCAGAAATTTAATCTGTTGATGGGGCGTGAGTTGCAAAAGCATTTTGGCCAAAAACCGCAAACGATTATTACCATGCCATTGCTTGTCGGTTTGGATGGTGTGAAGAAGATGTCTAAGTCTTTAGGTAACTATATAGGTATTAATGAGCCTGCTGATCAGATTTTTGGCAAAGTGATGTCGCTATCAGATGAAACCATGTGGTTGTATTTTGAGCTGCTAAGTTTCCGTTCTATGGCAGAGATTGACGGATTGCGCCAAGAGGTGGCAAATGGCATGAATCCGCGCGATGTTAAATTCCTTTTGGGTGAAGAGTTGGTGGCTCGTTTTCATAATGAGGTACAGGCTAAGAGCGCAAAAGAAGCATTCATCTCTCAGTTTCAAAAGGGGCAGATGCCAGATGATATGCCAGAAGTGCAGCTAGAAGTGGGGGCTGCGGGGGTGATGATTCATGCGTTAATCAAGCAGGCGGGTTTAACTGAGAGTTCATCAGAAGCCATTCGTATGATTAATCAGGGTGCGGTGCGTATTGATGGCGAGAAAGTTTTGGATAAAAACTTACATTTATCTCAAAACAAGACAATAATTCTACAGGTTGGCAAGCGTCGCTACGCAAAAATCAAATTAAAGTAAGAAAGTTGCAAAAAGAAGTAGACAAGGTGGAATGAA
>CAYZRM010000058.1:0-11373 GCA_964480845.1 uncultured Coxiellaceae bacterium
TGGTTTACTGCTAAGCCATTAATGCAGCGCATGATGGAAGGTGCATTAAGTGAGAAAGGTAGTGTGACGGCCGGTGTATGGAAAAAACTCAATATTAGCTGGGGGCTTTTCTTTCTAGGGTTGGGGGGGCTTAATATCTATATTGCTTATTTTTATACAAATGATGCTTGGGTAAATTTCAAGTTCTATGGTATTACCACCGCCTTATTAATTTTTAGTGTGTTACAAGCGATTTACTTATCTCGTCATATTACGGAAAAACCTGTCCAATGAGTACGATAGCTACTGAGCGTGTAGAGTTAATCAAATCTAGAATAATAGCCGCATTACAACCATCTCATCTTGAAGTGATAGATGAAAGTGATCAACATATTGGGCATGCTGGCCATCAGGGTGGTGGGAGGCATTTTTTAGTTATTATTCATGTAAATTGTTTGGATGGCTTAAGTCGTATTGCTGCTCATAGGAAAATATATGAATTGTTCGATGACTTAATGCCAGATCAAATTCATGCTTTAAGAATTAAAGTTATTTAATTGATTTAGCAGGAGAAACTTCTAGACCTATTAATTATTTTATAATAAGAAGAGGTCTAGAAGGAAAATCAAATGGCACTTAATCGCTCCCCTAGTTTGCAAGGGGTTGATCAGTTTTTTTCAAATGCATTATTAGAAGAATCTGCTGTTACGTTTCTTCACTATATCCAACAGGTAGGCTGGAGCATACCGGATCAGGCTGTTGATTTTGAGGTGTATTTTTCTAATCTAACTTACCTGATAGGCCTAGTTCGCAAGGATTATCCATTTTGTGAAAAGGAGAGGCAATTGATGCTTGCTAAGCAATTAGCGACTAAGTTGTCTGTTGTGTTTTCTTCTCATGCAAGCACGATTAAATATATTGATAGATGTAAAAAGCACGAAAAGAATCAAGGGGTAATGGAGTGCGCTGGTCTATTTTCATTGCCTGAAACCAATCGATGGGATGTGGTGGCGTGGCGTAAGATTATTGAAAAGCATCGTCCTAATAGTGCTAAAGATAAAATAATGCGATTAATTTCTTGGTTGGATAAGTTGGAAAGATATATCCGATCGCAGTCTTTAGAAGATATTTACCAACATATCGATCGTGACTATACCAATAGGTTTAGTAGAACTTTATCTGGTGATGCATTGCATCATCAGATGGATGCAACAAAAAGCGAGCGACGCAGTAAGGGTCAGGTAGATAAGTGGAAATTTGGTGATAAATTATCTTTTTCTGCGTTGAAATATTATGAGATGTGTATCAAGTATCATCGCGTAAATGAAAATAAGTTTGCTGCTAATCTATTCTTGAAGTTTAATCGAACAGAGAAAAGTTTTGATGAATATTTAGATCTTATTCCTGCTGTCAAAAAAAACCTACCAACGATTTTTTTTAATGGTTCATTAATCAATAAGCGGTACAAGTCATATTTTATTGAGACGATCGCTGCTGATAACCCTGTCGCTGCTGTATTGGGTCGGCTATCTAGTTGCTGTCAATCTATGGGGGATGATGGTGAAGATGTTGCTATTCATGGAATAACAAGTCCTAATGGCAGTTTTTATGCTTTGTATCACGAAAAATCTGGTGATAAAAAAGAATTGATTGCGCAGTGTTGGGCTTGGATTAGCAAAGAGAGATATGTTGTACTAGATTCTATTGAAGTCAATCGCAATCACCTTATTCCTGACTTATCTGTTCTAATTGCTGATTTCTTTAAACATCTAGCATATGAGTTAGTTGTGCATCATCAGGTTGGTAGGGTGCTACTGGGTGTTGATAGGTGGGTTCCTTCAACATTTAGTCGATTATTGATGGCCTGTGAGCCTGTAGATTATCATGGGTATAGGGATTCACTTGCGCAGGTAATAATCGCTGATAGTCAAATCCCAATTATATGCCTAAATAGCGACAGTGAAGATAAATCAAGTTACTTTTTATATAGCTATATGCAATTTATTGATATGGATATTCGCTATGAAGTTATTTATAAATGGTGCAATTTATCTCTGTTAAGTCGTCTAGACAGAGGATATTTTAACCAAAATATCCTGCCATATGCGGGTTTTCTAGGATTAAATAAGAGCAAGGTGATCGAATATATTGAGTTGCATTTTTCCTGCTTGGGGATGCTGGAAATCATGTATAAGATCTTAATGAATTCCTCGAAAAGTGATGCAGTCACTTCTGGCTTTCTTGCTGAGAAAAAACACATCTCCAATTATATTTATGAGAATTATAGTAGGGGTATCAATAAGCAGCTTAATGTTGAGGGATATTCTTTCTTTAAATTACTGGTTGGACTTGGTTGGTGGGATGTGCTGGATGGTTTAGTTGAGCGTGGCATTAGCCTAAATAGAAAATATTTTGATGAAGAGGATTTTGTTTTGCATGCTGCAGTTAAATCTGGACAAGAACAATTTGTTGCTGCTTATGCAAAATGTAATCCTGAAGACATTTCAAATACGGATTATTCTAATGAAACTGCTTTGCATGTGGCAGCCAAAATTAATCATTTAAATTTGGTAATTTTATTGCTAGATCTCGGCATCAATGTTCGGATCAAATCGAATGATAGATTTGCGTTCGAGTTGACTGATTCTGATGCTGTGTGCGCTTATATTCTGAATTACCATACTATTGATGATAAGGTGGATGCGTTATTTCGTGCTGCAAAAGTAGGTAATGTGAGGCTGATTAGTTTCTTATTGAGCCATGGTGTTTCAAAAGTTAAAACAAATTCAAAGGGTTGCTCTATTTTGCATGTTGCAATAGAGAACGCTAATTTTGATTTAGCAGCTAATCTGATTGATCGTCACCACTTGTCATTAGAGATGCCTGATAGCAGAGGTGTCACGCCGTGGCAGTTACTTTATCAGCATGACATGATGAATGTTTTGTTTTTTCTAGCCGATTTATCACCCGCTACGGTTAAAAAATCCATTAATTCACAGGATATTAATGGTGAAACATTATTGCATGTAGCGGCAAGAGAAAATTGTTCGTGTTTGGTTGATCACTTGGTATTGTATGGGGCTGATATTGCTTTAAGTAATAATAGAAATCTCATGCCTAAGCAATTAACTAATGATAGAAAAACTAAGCAGGCAATGCTCTTGAAGGCAGGTGGGCGTACATCTCCTAATCTTTTTCATTCTCCTAGTGATGTTAATAGGCAATCTAAAAAAGCAGTGCCACGGCTAAAACGAAGGATAACAAAATAAATATTTTATTAAGTTATCTATTATTTTGGGCTCGATTTCTTAAGTAATGGTCTAAAATAGTGATAGCAAGCATTGCTTCAGCAATTGGCACGGCTCTTATGCCGACGCACGGATCATGCCTACCTGTAACGGTTGCTTCTGTTTCTTGATGATAAATATCCAGTGTTTTAATAGGTTGAGGAATGCTAGATGTTGGTTTTAAAGCGATGCTTACCAAAATCTCTTGGCCAGATGATATACCTCCCAAAATACCGCCCGCATGATTACTTAGGAACCCTTGTTGCGTGAGTGCATCTCTATGGGTGGAGCCGCGTTGTTCAATGGCACTAAATCCGGCGCCAATCTCTACGCCTTTCACGGCATTAATACTCATCATCGCATGTGCAATATCAGCATCTAAGCGATCAAATACAGGTTCGCCCAATCCCACGGGGACATTTTTTGCAATAATGTTAACTCGTGCACCCACAGAATCTTTTTCTTTGCGTAGTTGCTGGATGTGATTTTCTAGTGCGATTAGTTGAGCAGGATTAGGTGGGTTGTCAAGTTTAAGGTCGCCCACAGCTGCTAAGTAACCAGCTATGTCTATTCCTTGTTGCTGCAAATATTTTTTTGCAATGGCACCAGCTGCAACTCTCATGGCAGTTTCACGTGCAGAGGCTCTGCCACCACCCCGATAATCACGATGACCATATTTATGATGATAAGTATAATCAGCATGTCCAGGCCTAAAAACATCTTTTAGATTAGCGTAGTCATGGCTGCGTGCATCGTGATTTTCTATTAGCAAACCGATGGGTGTACCTGTTGTTTTACCCTCAAATACGCCTGATAAAATGATTACTTTATCGTTTTCGCGACGCTGGGAGACAAGTGTAGATGTGCCAGGCTTGCGTCTATCTAGCTCAGTTTGAATATCATGCTCACTGATTTCTAAACCTGGCGGGCAGCCGTCAATGACACAGCCATAGGCAGGTCCGTGACTTTCACCAAACGTGGTGACAGTAAATAATTTTCCTATGGTGTTGCCAGACATCAGAAGCGATCCTGATAAACTGATACCTGTTCGGCAGTTAGCAAGAAAACACCACCGCCACCATGTTCAAATTCTAGCCAGGTGAATGGTATATCTGGGTATTGTGCTGCTAATGCAACTTCGCTATTGCCAACTTCAATTACTAAAATGCCGTGTGGTTGTAGATACTTGCTAGCATCACGTAAAATGCGTTTAGCTAGATCTAGGCCATCATCACCGGCTGCCAGTGCAAGCGCTGGCTCCTGTTTGTATTCATTAGGCAGGCCAGCCATATCTATTGCATCTACATAGGGTGGATTGCTTACGATGATATCGTATTTTTTAGGAGCGATTTGTTGGAATAAATCAGATTGTATTAGGTTAACCTGATCTTCCATGTGATGTTTTGACACATTGATTTTAGCAACAGCCAGTGCGTCAGCAGAAATATCAACTGCATCCACTGTGGCGCCTGAAAACATTTGCGCACAGCCAATCGCAATGCAACCACTGCCAGTGCATAGATCTAAAATTTGATGTACATCATCTTCTTGAATGAAAGGTGCAAATTGGTTTTCAAGTAACTCAGCAATCGGTGAGCGGGGAATAAGTACGCGTTCATCGACGTAATAAGGGTGGCCCAAGAACCAGGCTTCATTGGTTAAATAAGGTAGGGGTATGCGGTCTTTGGTGCGTTTATGGATTAATGTAAATAGGGTGGTGCGCTCGTCGCTGGTTAGGTTAGCATCCAGTACCGCAGGATTGATATCATGTTTTAAGTGTGCTGTGTGCAAAACAAGAGCAACAGCTTCATCCCAAGCATTGTCAGTGCCGTGGCCGTAAAATAGGCCAGCTTTATTGAATTCGCTGGTTGCGTAACGTATGAAATCGCGTATGGTTTTTAATTCTGGGTGGTTAATAGTCATAAATGATCTTTTTTTGTCAAAAAAATGAATAAGAGCCTAAGCATATCAATCTAGCTGTAGGATGAAAACAATATTATAATCATGACCACTTAATACATACCAAGGTTGCAAATGACTGATAAAATTGGCTCACTTATATTGGATGTTGAAGGATATACCTTAACGCAGGAAGATCGTGAGTTGCTGACCC
The DNA here is from genome assembly GCA_964480845.1 of uncultured Coxiellaceae bacterium. Classification (GTDB taxonomy): domain Bacteria; phylum Pseudomonadota; class Gammaproteobacteria; order DSM-16500; family DSM-16500; genus Aquicella. The sequence continues at coordinate 5,380 of CAYZRM010000058.1, forward strand.
ACCCATTGGTTGGTGGTGTCATTTTGTTCACTAGGAATTATGAGTCGCGTGAACAACTGCAGGCTTTATGTTCAGACATCCGTGCTGCACGTCCTGCGCCACTATTGATTACTGTCGATCAGGAAGGCGGCCGTGTGCAGCGCTTTATCCCTGAGTTTACTAAATTACCCAGTATGGGTAGCTTGGGTCGTTTGTTTGATGAAAATCCTAGTCTTGCTAGGCGCGTTAGTGAGAGTGTGGGCTGGTTGATGGCAACAGAGTTGTTAACTGTTGGTGTGGATTTGAGTTTTGCTCCTGTGCTTGATCTGAATAATAAAATTAGTACTGTCATTGGTGAGCGAGGATTTCATGGGAGTCCGCAAACTGTTGTGCAGTTAGCATCTGCTTTTATCCAGGGTATGCGAGAGGCTGGTATGGCATCGGTAGGTAAGCATTTCCCAGGGCATGGCTCTATTCAATTGGATTCGCACTTGGCAATGCCGATTGATAATCGCACGTTGCAGGTAATAGAGCAGCAAGATTTAATTCCATTTGCTGGGTTAATTAAATCTGGTATTTCTGGCATGATGTGCGCACATATTGTTTTTCCACACGTGGATAGCAGGCCTGTTGGTTTCTCCTCTATTTGGTTAAAAGATATCTTGCGTGCGCGCTTAGGTTTTATAGGTACTATTTTTAGCGATGACTTAAATATGGAAGGCGCTAATATTTCAACGAATTACGCGGATCGCGTAGTAGCTGCTAGGGAAGCTGGATGTGATTTCACATTGCTATGTAATAACCGTGCTGCGGTTATTCATGTATTAGATAATTTAGCATTTGATAAATACATGGTAGGCAAGGATAAATGGGGTGTGTTACAAGGTAAATTTAATGGTGTGCCGCATGATTGGGCTGATGGCCCACGCTGGCGAGAGACGCATCAACTTTTGCTAGAGCACATGGCAACAGTTTAATGCAGCAGCTGGCTGCTGTTAATGTTAGAAGTGAAGATAATGGAAACTAAAGATCAAGTTGCAAATAGAGTCAAAACAGTTTTAAAAAATGCAGAATGTTTGTATAGCTATACAGAAGTGAATCAAGCATTAGATAAAATGGCGGCTGACATTACAGCGAAATTAGAGGATGAGAATCCACTGATTTTATGTGTTATGACGGGTGCTTTAATTACGACCGGGCATTTGGTAACGCGTTTACATTTTCCTTTAGAGATCGATTATATCCATGCAACTCGTTATCGTGGTGCAATGCGTGGCGGTGATTTGCACTGGCTGGTTGAGCCAAGGCAGTCTATTGAGGGGCGGACCGTACTTATTGTTGATGATATTATGGATGGCGGTTTGACACTGGCGGCTATTATTGATTATTGCCAACAATATAAAGCAAAAGCAGTTCATACGGCCGTCATGGTGAGTAAAAAGCGTGAGCGTGAGCCTGGCGTTAATTTTGAGCCAGATTTTGTAGGTCTTCACACGGAAGACAAGTTTTTATTTGGCTTCGGCTTGGATTATGAAGAATATCTAAGGAATGTGCCCGGCATTTACGCAGTTAATATGGATGAAAAGTAATCCGTCTTTTATTTGATCGCGTTTCGATGTGGCCCGGATTGTTCTGTATGCGGGCTGCATGCTACTCTCTAACTGAGGCGTTCGATATACCCTCTTGCGAGGCGATTTTTTGCAATTTTATCCACTAATTTAGTAGCTTCTTCGTAAGAAGGGCAGGCAAGATGGGTGATGCGGCCTGTCGCTTTGCTAATCCCACCCCAAACGCGCGTGACTATCCACTCACCAAACAAGTCTTTGGCTAACACAACCTGATAGTAACGTTGCTTTTGTACATGCTCCCAGCGGTATTTCAGCATCGCTTGCGGTCTCTTCCTCTGAATAGGGAAGCATTATAGCGCAGGAGCCCATGAGAAAAAATAAAAAAGATGAGGAAGTATTACTTCCTCATCTCGTTTTTATCTTATTTTCTTTTACCACCACGATCTTCTTCTGGGCGGCGTGGTTGTTGAATCACTTTTCCACCGGGTTGCTTTAAGTTGCTGCTTTGGCGTAGTGTTTCTTTTGAAGGTTGTTGTTTTAGTGAGTCATGTTTTTTATCTAACTTACTCATGATGGATCTCCTTTTATTTAAGTGCTCGGTTTAATTTCAATTTTTGAATCAACTCGTTTGACGCCTGTAATGCTTTTTGCAATAGACACAGCATTATCGGCTTGTTCTTTGCTGTTTGCGGTACCAGTCAAATAGATGATTCCATTTTTGCTGTCTACATTAATGCTCATAACGGAAATATCTTTGTCACCGAATAATTTTTCTCGTGCGAAAGCGCCATTTACCTTGGCAATAAGGAAGGTATCCATGATGGGTTGCTTGCTTTCTTCTATGATTAGATGAGTTGTATCGGTATCTTTAATCCCAGGAGTGGATTCCGTGATTTCAATAAGTTTTCTGGCTTCTTCGTCGGTATTCACCTTGCCAATTAAGCTGACAACCCCTGATTTGGTTGAAATGGTAATTTTTAGGTCTGAAACGGTTTTGTCAGCTGCTAGTCGAGATTTAACTTGTGAATCAAGTGCTGTATCATCAATTGTTCCCGCATTCACCAATGCTGGTTGACACAATAAAAGGGTCGCTGTAACAGCTATTAACTTGAGCAGTCTCGACGCTTGCATGATTTCTCCTTAAATTACGGTAGTTTTGCTCTTCCTAGTAAGTGCATGATCAAGCTAATAACAAATAGAATTAGGAAGATAAAGAAAATAACTTTCGCGATTTGTGCAGCAGCAACGGCAATTCCCGTGAAGCCAAATATCCCAGCAATTAATGCAATAACTAAGAATGTCAGTACCCAGCTCAACATGGCTTTCTCCTCGTGGTTGTCATTTATCGATTAAGGAAAGCTTAAATAACAGTGTAGATCAAATTGATGATTCTATGTTGTAAAGAATGAACATTGTTTCGCTTGTTCTTGATTACACAGAAAAAGAAGCTGTCGATTAGAATAAATGTGATACTAGGTAAATCAATAGAAGAATACTGAGTGGTACGCCAAGCAGCCATGCAATGATGTATTTTAACATGCTCAATCCTCCTGCTGTTTTATATTTTCATTATACTCCGTTTAGGGTTATTCTTGTCTGGGTAAAATAGTTATATAAATTAGATGGGATTGTCATACGGGCACAGTGTATGGTTAAAAGGTTTACTATGCAGGATATTAAGTCATTTTTAGCTAATCTTCCTCATTACCCTGGCGTTTATCAAATGCTAGGGTCTGATGGGCAGGTCTTGTATGTTGGCAAAGCTAAAAATTTAAAAAAAAGGGTTTCTAGTTATTTTGTGGGTGTGAAAGATCTAAAGACTCACACCTTGGTGCAGCATATCTATGATATAGAAATCACAGTGACTCATACTGAAAGTGAAGCCGTTTTGCTGGAATGTAATTTAATTAAAAAATACATGCCACCTTATAATATTTTACTGAGAGATGATAAAAGCTATCCTTATATTATCATTACCAGTCAAGATGATTTTCCGCGAATTGACCTGTATCGTGGTATCCGCAAAAAGGATGCTTTATATTTTGGTCCGTACCCAAGTGCGGGATCTGTGCGCGAAACAATTGATTTGCTCCAAAAGTTATTTGGTATACGTACCTGCTCTAATGCTTATTTTGCTGCACGCTCGAGGCCATGTTTGCTTTATCAAATTGAACGCTGTACTGGCCCTTGTGTTGATCTTATCTCCAAAGAAGAATATGCCAAAAATATTGAATTGGCTGTTTTGTTTTTGAGAGGAAAGAGTCATGAGTTAATAGAGGCGCTGCAAGAGAAAATGGAGAAATCAGCTAGCATGTTAAATTTTGAGTTAGCTGCTCACTTTAGAGATCAAATTGCCAGATTGCGTCAAATCCAAGATAAGCAATATGTTAATGTTGGCGATAGTGATGTTGATGCAATAGGGATGGTAGTTAAAGCGGGCGTTGTGTGTGTGCAGTTACTTTCTATTCGCTCAGGTCAATTGTTAGGTAGTCGATCTTATTTTCCCAAAGTGCCTGCGCATTCTGAAAGTGAAGAAATTATTTCAGCATTCTTAACCCAGCACTATTTTAATCATCCATCACACATTGAAAGTATTCCTAGAGAAATATTAGTTGGTTCAGAGATTCCAGATAAAAGCATGTTGGAGGCAACCTTATCTGATCATATAGGGAGAAAGGTAACTATTACTGTCCCGGTAAGGGGGGAGAAAAAGAAATGGTTATCAATGGCGGAGGTGAGTGCGCATCAATCGTTACTTGCTAAGATGGCAAGGCAGACCAATATGGACGAGCGCTTTGCTGAGTTGCAAGCAGTATTAGGGTTGGAGCATTTGCCTGCTAAGATTGAGTGTTATGATATCAGTCATAGCATGGGGGAGGCGACTGTTGGCTCTTGTGTTGTCTTTGATCGTCAAGGGCCAGTCAAAAGTCATTATCGGCGTTTTAACGTGACGGATATCACCCCGGGTGATGATTTGGCTGCCATGCACCAAGTGTTAAGCCGTCGGTTTAAGCGGCTGCAAAGAAATGAGGTAGATCTGCCTGATATTATTTTGATAGATGGCGGTCCTAACCAGCTCAATATGGCGGCACGAGTGGTGGCGGAGCTAGGTATTTCTGGGGTGCTGTTAATTGGTGTATCTAAGGGGCCTGACCGTAAAGCGGGGTTTGAAACACTACATTTTGTTGATTTGCCATCGAAAAATTTACCCGCCGATTCGCTTGCCTTGCATTTAATTCAGCAAATTCGTGATGAGGCGCATCGGTTCGCAATTACTGGTCATAGACAGCGCCGAGATAAGGCAAGACGCAAATCAGTGCTAGAAGATGTGACTGGTGTGGGAGCAAAAAAACGTCGAGAATTATTACGCTATTTTGGTGGTATTCAGGGGGTAGCTCATGCTAGTCTTGATGAGTTATCAAAGGTTCCTGGTATTAGTCGATCATTAGCAGAGCGGATATTTGCAGCATTCCATGACGCAACTTCATAGACATACAATTAATTGGCCAAATGTGCTGACCCTGTCGCGGATTACACTGATTCCGCTTCTGGTCGTATTTTTTTATTTGCCTGTTACCTGGGCTCACACGGCAGCGGCTATGGTGTTTGCACTGGCTTGTGCAACAGACTGGTTTGATGGGTATTTGGCGCGCTATTTAAAGCAGACTACCAAATTGGGGGCTTTTCTGGACCCGGTGGCAGACAAGCTAATGGTTTCGATTGCGCTAGTGCTAATTGTGGCTGAGCCTAGCTTGAAATACGTAGGGGTGAAGTCATCTTTCTATATACCGACACCTGTTATTACCATTCCGGCAGCGATTATTGTTGCCCGAGAAATTATTGTGTCAGCTTTAAGAGAGTGGATGGCTGAGGTTGGTAAGCGAGCGAGTGTGGCAGTATCAAGTTTAGGGAAGGTGAAAACATTTGTTCAGATGTTGGCGCTTTTGGTGCTAATTTATTGTGATACCAGGGTGAGTGCGCATGTGGTGGTGCTTGGTTGTGTTTTGTTGTATGGGGCGGCCATCTTAACAATATGGTCTATGTTGCTTTATATTAAAGCAGCTTGGGTGGAATTAGTACGAGAGTAGCTCTTTTTTGGCCTTTTATGGTCAAATATTATTCGTCATTGATTTTTATTAAAAAAAGTTAATTTTTTTTTAGAAAATTGCTTGACTTATTTTGGGCTCCGGATAGAATGGCGTCCATTGAAGTTGCTGACGTAGCAAGAAAAAACGTGAGTAGTTTTAAAGTGTTAGGCGGGAATAGCTCAGTTGGTAGAGCACGACCTTGCCAAGGTCGGGGTCGCGAGTTCGAGTCTCGTTTCCCGCTCCAAAATTGGTGATACAAAGATTTAAAAAACTCAGCGTTAATCTGAGGTTTTATAGCGGCTGGGTGGCAGAGTGGTTATGCAGCGGCCTGCAAAGCCGTGGACGCCGGTTCGATTCCG
>CAYZRM010000059.1:0-4095 GCA_964480845.1 uncultured Coxiellaceae bacterium
TATCATTAATCAATTCATAGACAAGGACGTACTATGCTCATTGAGACAACTCTCCAGACCGATATATCCATGGTATTCCGTGTCATCTTTGCTTGTTTTTTAGGTGCTCTCATCGGCTGGGAAAGAGAAAGGCATCGCAACATTATTTCTGCTGGTATCCGCACCTACGGCGCTATTTGCTTAGGTGCCTGTGCTTTTGGCATTGTCAGTACAGCTGTTGCGAATGCAGACCCTTCACGTATTGCTGCTCAAGTAGTCAGTGGTATTGGCTTTTTAGGTGGTGGCATAATCTTTCGTCAAGGGGACTATGTCACTGGACTAACTACTGCTGCAACACTTTGGGCAACAGCAGCTGTAGGACTGGCTGTTTCTGTCGGTATGTATTTCACTTCCCTCTTAATTGCTGTGCTCATTTACCTTCTTTTGTATCTCCCTCGTCTTGCATGGTGGAAAAAAGTATCAGCCAAGTAAGAAGCTACTATGGGTAAAATATTTTAGACTCCTTAAGATTTTCTTAAAAATACATCATTAAGATAGTCTTTCTTATCAAGGAGCACACCTATGGGTAACGGTATTAAAAAAGCTAAAAAAGAAATGGGCACTAGCACCACCATTGAAGAAACAGCACCTATCATTCCGCCTAGACTATCTAAAGAAGAGAGAGAATCAAGAAATCGTTCTCGCTCCACCTCACAAATAATTAGAGATAATTTACAGCGGAAAACACCTGAAGAACTGGCCGAAGAAACACGTGAGCTCAACATTCAACAAGAACAAGTAAATGCTGATACAAGAGCATTCATAACACCTATGCAAAAAACATTAGCAGGAAAAGCTAATGCTCTTGAAGAAGAAGCCACTAATAGTTTATTTAAGCGATATCAGCCTGAAGAACATAAAAAATCAACTAGCGGCTGTTTTTCATTTCTTTTTTCTTTATTTAGATGCAGCAAAGAACAGGTGCCTGATGAAACAAAACAACCACTATTAAGAAAATAAATAAAAAAGGAGCTTGTAAGCTCCTTTTTAGATCACCCAAAACTAGCTAAACGAAGGTGAATTAGATGATGATGCAGATGATGACGCAACTGCGCTATTATCATCCTCTCTAAAAAACAAACGTTGTCTTGCTGGTGCAAAGAAAAGATCACCATCATATAGAGTCCTTTGGCGCTCTGCTTCATTACGTGTAAGCTTATAATGTTGTCTAATTGCCCTAGTCAAAGCCTGCGAACGAAGCACGGGAGGCTTTTGTTGGCTTAATAGCGTTTTCTCGCTATCAATAAATTCACTTAGTTTGGCTATTTGCTGTTCTGCCGACGTGATGCCAAGAATTTTATCTAGTCTTCTATTTCTCTCATCATATGGATAACTCATGTGTGTAACTCCTCATTATTTTTTTGATTATTTTTCTGCATAACTTCTTGTTTTGCTGGTAGCTTTTTCTCTTCTTTTAAAATCAATCAGCTATTTTTTCACTGCATTTATACAACAAAACAAAACCGTCATTACTGAGAAGAACATAATATATTGATTTTAAAATAGATCAACCAGCTAAAAGAGGCTGTTAATTGCACAAACAAGGGAGTTAAGAAGAAGAAAACAGATAGCTTTATGTTTATATTGAATATTTTTGAATAGGGCTTAGCCAAATAATTTTTGGAAAAGCCCCATAAATTATTATTTATTTTAAATTAGCTAGCATTTGTTGCAATTCTTCCGCCTCATACATCTCAGTCATGATATCGCTACCGCCAATAAATTCACCATTTACATACAGCTGCGGAATAGTTGGCCAATTAGAGAACAGCTTGATACCTTGGCGAATCTCATCATCCTGTAAAACATCAACGGTGACAAAAGGTGCGCCACATGATTTTAAAATATTAACCGCACGGGCTGAAAAACCGCACATAGGCATATTTGCATTGCCTTTCATAAATAAAACGACGGGATGATCGTTAATTTGTTGCTGAATTTTTTCTTGAACTGACATTGCTATTACCTCAATTATTAATTATTCAATTTACATTAGGCCTAATTGTAATTTAGCCTCATCACTCATCATGTCGCGGGTCCATGGTGGGTCAAACACCAATTCTACTTTGACATCAGTCATGCCATGAATTTGGCGGATTTTTTGCTCTACTTCTCCAACTAAGACAGGGCCCATACCACAACCAACAGCGGTAAGTGTCATCACTACCGTCGCGCTGAACTCATGCTTACCTAGCGGTATCACTTGGCAGTTATATACCAGGCCTAAATCAACAATATTGACGGGGATCTCAGGGTCAAAGCAGGTTTTCAATGTTGCCCAAACTTTATCTTCCGTACTACCCTCTAACAAATTAACGTCTGGTGTATCTAGAATAACCAATCCTAGTGCATCACCATCCTTGCCATCTACCCTGACTAAGTTGCCATTAACATAAACAGTGTAAGAATTCCCTAGTGCTTGGGTAATGGAAACTAATGATCCTGGCTGCAAAGTGACCTTTACGCCAGAAGGAATTAATGTTGCTTCTACTTCTCGTTTTACTTCTATTGATGCATCGCGGTACACAACCACCTCAACTAAATATGAAAACTTTCACCACAGCCACAGCGACCAGCTTCTTTTGGATTGCTAAATACTAAACGCTTTTGTTTTAAGCCTGTCTTATCTTCACTGATATAATCAATTTGTATGCCTTCTAATAAATGCATCCAAACAGGATCTAGAATTAAAGTCACACCTTGAACTTCAGCTTGAATATCTGTTGCTTTCACTGTTTTTTCAATCGACGGCACATAAGAGAAACCCGAACATCCTGTTTTTTTAACAGTTAGCTTAAAGCCCACACCATGGTCTTTCGCTATCATATTGGTAATATATTCTTGAGCAGCAGGTGTCAGGGTAATATTAGGGTTCATACGTTATTCCTCCGTTGTCACTTCATCTAAATTATTGTGAAGTGCTGCCTGCAAGGTATGCCAAGCTAGAGTTGCACATTTTACCCTAGCAGGAAATTCAGATACGCCAGCAAAAACAGCCAATTTTCCTAGATCACTTTCAGGTTCTTTACCTTCTGTCACTAAATGATGAAAGTCTTGAAACATACTTTCTACCTCAGTCACCGACCTACCTTTCACAGCTTCTGTCATTAAAGAAGCTGATGCAACTGAAATAGCACAGCCTGTTCCATCAAAATGGACATCTTCAACCACACCATCGCGTTCAACAATATAAATGGTTAACTTATCACCACACAAAGGATTGTGTCCGACTTGAAAGTGATTTGCATTGGGTAATAACCCCGTATTTCTAGGTTGCTTACCATGATCAATAATAATTTCTTGATAAAGATCGCGTAATGACATCAGCTAAATAACCTCTTGGCTAGTTGGATAGCAGCAACGAGGGCATCAACATCGGTTTCACTGTTATATATTCCAAAAGATGCTCTTGCTGTTGCTGGTAAATGAAAACGCTCCATTAAAGGCATTGCGCAATGATGTCCGGCTCGAATAGCTATTCCTTCATGATCAAGAATCGTTCCAATATCGTGTGGATGAACATTATCTAGTACAAATGAAATGACACCCACCTTAGGATGTACATCGCCAATAATGCGTAGTCCAGGAATTGCTAAAAGAGCAGGCTCTGCATAAGTTAGTAATGCCTGTTCATGGGCATCTACATGTTGCATACCAATTTGTTGCAAATATTGAATAGCTGCCCCCAACCCTATCACACCAGCAATATCAGGCGTACCCGCTTCAAATTTTGCAGGTGGCTTAGCAAACGTCACTTTATCAAAAGCAACTGTTTCTATCATGTCACCACCGCCCTGATAAGGTGGCATGCTTGCTAGCCATTTTTGTTTTGCATATAGCACACCAACGCCCGTTGGGCCGTAAAGTTTGTGCGCAGAAAATACATAAAAATCGCAGTCTAACGCCTGTACATCAACATGCATATGCGGAACTGCCTGTGCACCATCGACCAAGACAGGCACCTTATGTGCGTGAGCTAATTCAGTTATCTCAGCAATTGGATTAATGGTACCCATGACATTAGAAGCATGGGTAATCGCTAGCAGTTTTGTTTTC
>CAYZRM010000059.1:4195-11371 GCA_964480845.1 uncultured Coxiellaceae bacterium
TTTACCGTTACTCTTACCTGCTCATAGAGTTTGGTAGAGCGCTCACTTAACTCATAAACGCCACGATGAATATTGGCATAATCATGCAGATAAAAATGGGACATCGCATCAATAACCGATTTAGGCTTCTGAGCTGAAGCAGCGCTATCCAAATAAACCATAGGACGTCCACGATTTGTTTCCTTTAAAATAGGAAAATCATCACGTATCTTAGCTATATCCATCGTTGGCGCTGCTGTTTTTATCATCTTAATATTTCCTGTACTCGCTGCTTAGTAGCTGCATGGGTAACACGTTGTAAAACTTCTTCAGCAAATCCTTGTAACAAAATATCCATGGCTTCTTTATAAGGGATGCCACGTGAACGCAAGTAAAATAATGCTTCCTGATCTAATTGTCCGGTAGAAGCGCCATGCTTACACTTAACATCATCAGCATAAATTTCTAGTTCTGGCTTAGAATACACTTCAGCTAAATTAGATAGCAGCAAATTATGATTAGCCTGATAAGCTAATATTTTTTGCGCATCTTTTTTAACACATAAACGGCCATTAAAAATAGCTCGTGATTTTTTGTCTAAAATACCTTTATACAACATTTCACTATCACTTCTTGGTGCTTGGTGCAAAACATCAACATGATTATCTATTAATTGATTATCTTTTGTTAAGTGATAAAAACCAGCTGTTTTACAGTTTGCACCAGACTCCTGTAATGCTAGCGTAATATCTTCTCTAGCAAACCTAGCACCTGTCGCAAAATGGGTAAAATAGGCATTACTATCTTGTTGCTGTTGCACAAACTTATTAGCTATATGAACAGCATTTAAACTTTCATGTTGCAATTTAACTTGATGAAATTCTGCTTTTTTATCTAAAGAAATAGTGGATAGTGTATTCAACAGGTACGACTGATCCCCTGTACTACAAAATTCTTCGACGATAGTTAACTTACTCGCTTCTCCTAGCATAAAAAAATGTTGAGAATGCGCGATTATATTTTCTTGTCCCGTCATGATAGATAGCAAATGTACCGGTTTTTCCAGTTGGGTATCTTTAGGTAAATACAAAAATATGCCAGAAACCGCATTAGCTATATTTAGACTAGCAAATGGATAATCCTTTGTTTCAAACGCTGCTATTTTTGACAAATCAGCATACTCTTGCCATGCCTGCACAACATCACAAATGACCACATTATCTGGGAACACATGTAGTTCTGATAGTTGTGGCATAAAATAACCATTTACCATGGTCACTAAGATGGTATCTTGCAATCGGTGCTGATTAACGATGGCAGTTAACTCGTCGTAATTCACCCTAGTAGCAGATACGTAATCTTGCTTAGATAAAAATGTTGCATCAGCATATTTCCATCGTTCATTTTTAGAAGTAGGCAACCCATTGCTGGCAAAAGCATCTCTATGCTTGGCACGATACGCTATCAACCATGCTGGCAAATTGATATCAATCTCTGCTGGTTTAGTTAACCACTCTGCTACTTGGTTCACTTCGGTCATGATTTTATCTCGCTATCTAACCAACCATACCCTTTTTGTTCCAATTCAAGTGCTAACTCTTTACTACCTGTTCTTAAAATCTGGCCTTTAGCCATGACATGAATAACATCTGGTTGGATATAATCTAATAAACGCTGGTAATGCGTTACTATCAAAATACTGCGATTTTCATTACGTAAATTATTCACACAACGTGCAACCATTTGCAGAGCATCAATATCCAAACCTGAATCTGTCTCATCTAAAATAATGAAATTAGGCTCTAACATCATCATTTGCAAAATTTCATTTCGTTTTTTCTCACCGCCGGAAAAACCTTCGTTTACTGCGCGGTGTAAAAAGGCTTCGCTTAAACCAACCTCTTTCATCTTATTCTTGACCAACAGCAAAAAGTCTGCGGCATCTAAAGGTGGCAAACCTTTATGCTTGCGTAAGCTATTTAAAGCGGTACGCAAGAAATACATATTGTTGACACCAGGAATTTCGGTGGGATATTGGAATGCTAAGAAAACACCTAATGCTGCACGTTCTTCTGGTTCTAGTGATAACAAGTCTTGATTATTTAAGGTAACAGAACCGCCGGTAATATCATATTCATCACGACCTGCTAATACATTTGCTAAGGTGCTTTTTCCTGAGCCATTAGGCCCCATAATGACATGCACTTCGCCTGGTTGAATAGTTAAATTCACACCGCGCAAAATTGATTTAGTTTGCTGCTTCTCGTCTTGGATTGTTGCTTGTAAATTATCAATAACTAGCATTTTTCTTACACCTATTTTTTATTGGGATAACCTATCCGCTTTAGCGGCATGACTGTGAAAATTCAACTATCCCACACTACCTTCTAAACTAACTTCTAATAGTTTTTGTGCCTCTACTGCAAATTCCATTGGCAACTCTTGAAAAACTTGTTTGCAAAAACCATTCACGATCATAGAAATAGCATCTTCCGTACTTAATCCTCGTTGACGACAATAAAACAATTGATCTTCACCGATTTTAGATGTTGATGCCTCATGCTCTACTTGTGCCGTTGGATTTTTTACCTCGATATATGGAAACGTATGCGCCCCACATTCAGAACTCAAAAGTAAAGAATCACATTGCGTATAATTACGCGCATTTTTAGCCGTTGGCATCATACGCACTAAACCACGATACGTGTTTTGACCTTTACCTGCTGAAATACCTTTAGAAATAATTGTACTTTTGGAGTTTTTTCCTATGTGTATCATTTTGGTGCCGGTATCTGCTTGTTGATAATTATTAGTTAATGCAACTGAATAAAATTCACCAATCGAATTTTCACCTTGTAACACAACACTAGGATACTTCCAGGTAATCGCTGAACCTGTTTCAATTTGAGTCCAAGAAATTTTAGAATTTGCACCACGGCAATGTCCGCGTTTGGTCACAAAATTATAAATCCCACCCTTGCCTTTTTCATCTCCTGGATACCAATTTTGTACTGTTGAATATTTAATTTGTGCTTTTTCTAAAGCAACTAGCTCAACCACCGCTGCATGCAATTGATTTTCATCCCGCATGGGTGCAGTGCACCCCTCAAGATAACTAACGTAGCTACCTTCTTCTGCAATAATTAATGTACGTTCAAATTGACCTGTTTTTGCTGTATTTATTCTGAAGTAGGTGGATAGCTCCATTGGACAACGCACTCCTTTTGGAATAAACACAAAAGAACCATCGCTAAATACGGCTGAATTAAGTGCGGCAAAGAAATTGTCCTTGTAGGGGACCACGGTACCCAAGTATTTCTCTACTAATTCTGGATATTCTTGAACTGCTTCTGAAAAAGAACAAAAAATGACGCCTGCTTCCGCTAATTTAGATTTAAACGTCGTTGCAACAGAAATACTGTCAAATACTGCATCGACAGCAACACCTGCTAAGCGACTACGCTCATGCAAAGGAATCCCTAATTTTTCATAGGTTTCTAGTAACTTTGGGTCAACCTCATCCAAACTTTTAGGCGCATTCTCGGAAGACTTAGGCGCAGAAAAGTAGATAATATCTTGATAATCAATTGGTTGTATCTTTAAATGTGCCCACTCTGGTGGTGTTAGCGTCAACCAATGGCGATACGCTTTTAAACGCCACTCCAACATAAATTCGGGTTCATTTTTCTTTGCCGAGATTAAACGAATAACATCTTCATTTAATCCTGGTGCTATTGTGTCAGAATCAATTTGTGTCACAAAGCCATAGGCATATTGTTGATTCACAACCTCTTTGATTAATTTATTCGACATGTAACAACTCCTCGGATAGCCCTCTTGTAGGGAGTGGGGCTAACATATCAAGTATAGTCAATTTACTTAGTAATGATTGAATCATCGTATTGATTTTTCGCCAATTTTCTCGCATGGTACACATGGATTCTAGTGCACACAGATTAGTAGACTCACAACACTCTGTCAGGGCTAATCCACTTTCCATTGCGAGCACCACATCAGCAACCGAAATTTCCAAAGGGGTACGTGCCAGACGATAACCACCTTCCGCTCCACGAATGGAATAAACTAAATTAGCATCAGATAGCATCTTTAAAATTTTACTAACCGTTGGGGCGCCTAAATGAAGCTGCTCGGCAAGGGTCGCAGCACTCATCGTTATACCGGTCTGTTTTGCCATTTGACTCATAATGAGAATGGCATAATCGGTTAATTTACCGAGACGTAACATAGTTTTTTATCCGAACTTATAATGCGGCATACCGTACCACATCTGTACTAATTGGGGCAATTATTCTTTTATTGCCAACATGCAATGGGAGGATTTTTCGGTTAGAATGCCGCTCAGATTGTTATCAACCCGAGGTGCCAGTGACTGCCCGTTTAAAAATTAATCAATTTGAGCTATCTCTTTTTTTGGGCTGGTCAGCTGAAGAACGCGCCGAGGCACAAACGATTTTTTTGGACATTGACCTAGTATTTGGTGAACCACCACTAGCTTGTACCACTGATAATCTTAACGACACCGTTTGCTATTTCGAACTAACCGAAAAATTGCGCAGCCAATTTACTGAAAAACCTTTTCGTCTTATTGAGCATTTGGCGCATGAAATTTATGCGTTTATAAAAAAGCACACTTGTCCCAGTATGAAGGTGCTTGTACATTTAACCAAACAACCAGCCATACCACAGCTAAAAGGCGGTGTTTGTTTTACTTATGGTGATTAAATGCAGCAAGTTGTTTTAGGTTTAGGCTCTAATCTTGGTGATAGACTAACCAACTTAAGATTGGCCTATCAACATTTACAAGAAATAGCCTGCGTAAAACAGCATTCGCCCTTATATATCTCAGATGCTTTGCTACCTTCTAATGCGCCTGACCATTGGGATCAACCACATATTAATTGCGCTGTTATTTGCGAAACATCATTGACACCAGAAGCTTTATTATCTGAAGTAAAAAAAATTGAATCTATATTAGGTCGCCCTACCGCTAAAGAGCGCTGGTCACCACGCTTAATTGATATTGATATATTAGCGTTTGGAGAAAAAAATTTTTCAGTGCCTGATCTAACTATTCCTCATATTGGTTTAGTTGATCGCCCCTTTGCTTTGTGGCCTTTAGCTGATTTATTACCTTTTTGGCAACACCCTACTTTGAAAAAAACAGCATCCGAATTAGTGGAACATTGGGGATCACGATTTGATGGAAATGCCCCATTACACACTCGCCGATTAAATCAACGTCTAACAGGATCAGCATTAATGGGGATTATTAATATTACCCCTGATTCATTCTCAGATGGTGGCTTATACACATCTGCTGAGTCTGCTAAACAACAAGCTATCCAATTAATCTTAGATGGCGCAGAAATAATAGACCTTGGGGCAGAATCCACCGCCCCTACTGCGAACCCGGTTGATGCAACAACGGAATGGCAACGGCTAGAACCTATTCTGGCAACACTGGCAACCACTAACTTTTTAATCCCCCCCCAAGATTAGTTTAGATACTAGGCATACTGAAACAGCTAAAAAAGCATTGGCCTATGGCATTCACTGGATTAACGATGTGAGCGGGCTTGATAGCCAAACCATGCGTGACCTGGTTTTAGCATCAGATAAAGATTGCGTTATTATGCATCATTTAAGCATTCCGCAACGACAAGCACATGCTTTACCTAGAGATAATAATTCTGTTGATATTGTTTATCGCTGGGGAGAAGAACGGATTAAAGAATTAGTCAGTATAGGAATCAAAAAGGAAAAAATTATTTTTGATCCCGGGATAGGGTTTGGTAAAGCGGCCGAGCAATCTTTGTCTTTAATCAGACACATCAGTGTATTTAAGCAATTAGGAGTGCGTTTATTAGTTGGTCACTCACGTAAACGTTTTCTCTCGCTGTTTACAGGGAAAGCTTATGCTGATAGGGACCTAGAAACAGCGATGTTGTCAGCCCAACTAGATAAAGCAGGGGTTGATTACCTCAGAATACACAATGTGGAGATAACGGCACGGGCACTCAGAGCTTTATCACCTGGATAACACAGTGTGTTGGAAAGGTATAAGAGCTGAGTTGCTTCGCTGCGCTCGCCATGATAATCCACAACATTCTTTAAGTTGATACAGCAGCTCCCGCTAACTAATCCATGCAGTCAGTCAGTGGACTAACCGCCAGTTAGTTAATTCTTGAGCGACAAGCAGCCTTCCAGCTTTTTACTAGAGGAGAAAATTCTATTTATTAGCACTCAATCCATTACCCCAATGACTCTCATTCCTGCCGTTACTTTTCCTCCACCTTAAGAAGTATTTGGGATTAGCTGAGTACCACCATACCCATAAGCAATCGCATTAAATAAATCATCCCACGTTATAATTTATTGAACATGCTCTGAAAAGAGACTATAAATCGCCTTATGTGGGAGAGTTTGGATACCCTATGAAGCGATGGAATGCAGAGGACATGTTGGCGACTGGCAAAAAACTTTTTGCTAGTATCCACAGGCGAAAGCATCACGCTCATCACAATCATGACGTCCATCTGCTGGCTCGCGAGATAGATAATTGGCTTCCGGCTGGTATTCAATCTGTCATAAACGGTTGCTACGATCCTCGTCACTTGGAGCGCATTTACTTCAAAGATGAAGTGGTTGATCAGTTGCACTTATCTGATCGTGTGTTACAACACTTATTACTAAAACAATTAAAGCCAACCTTCCAGTACGTGATGAACAAGAATTGTTACCATCTGTCCGGCCCTACAGGAGTGAAATATGCGACAGAGCGTATACGCCAAGTATTGCGAGATGAAAAGCCATATTATCTCATCCGTGCTGATGTCAGGTCTTTCTATAAATCTATTCGTCATCACAAGCTAATTGAGGATGTTAAACAGCATTACAGTGATATCCGCGTACAAACTATGCTAACGAATATTATTAAAAACCCGATTGAAACAGCACGTGGTTGTAAAAATGCGGATCATGGTATTGCCTTACGTGGCCCATTGTCCCAATTCTTTAGTGGGCTTTATTTAAAACCCTTAGATGATGCTATCTCTAAAATGGCGGTAACTTATATTCGTTATCAAGATGATATTCTAGTCTTGTGCAAAACCAAGCGACAATTAAATCGCTGCTGGCGAACGATGTTAGACGTGTTACATGAAAGACAGCTTACCT
>CAYZRM010000060.1:0-9364 GCA_964480845.1 uncultured Coxiellaceae bacterium
ATTTCTCTCACATCAAACGGATAGCGTGGATCAGCGGGAATAATGCCGTACAGTTCATGCGGATCAAGTACAGGTGCTTTCGATTCTTGCATCACCACCTGACCTTTCTTTTGATAATTTAAATTGGCAATAATACGTCGTGTCTGTGCAATTGCTTCTGCATCATTTGCAGCATAATGATCAGCAACACCTGAAATACGACAATGCACATCAGCTCCCCCTAACCCTTCAGCTGTCACAACTTCACCTGTCGCAGCTTTTACTAAAGGTGGGCCTGCTAAAAAAATGGTTGCTTGTTCTTTCACCATAATAGATTCATCAGCCATTGCAGGGATATAAGCACCTCCCGCTGTACAAGAGCCCATCACCACCGCAATTTGTGGGATACCTTGAGCCGACATATTAGCTTGATTAAAGAAAATGCGGCCAAAATGACCTTCATCAGGAAAGACTTCATCTTGTTTAGGTAGATAAGCACCACCTGAATCGACAAGGTAAATACATGGCAAATTATTTTGTTCTGCAATCTTTTGTGCTCGTAGATGCTTTTTAACTGTCATAGGGTAATACGTACCACCTTTAACTGTTGCATCATTTGCTACAATCATACAAAGCGTACCATTAATGGTACCGATACCTGTAATAATACCTGCTGCTGGCACATCATCTTCATACATTTGGTAAGCAGCTAAAGCGGATAATTCTAAAAACTCTGCTCCATGATCTAATAATTTTTCGATGCGATCTCTAGGCAGTAATTTTCCATGTTTTAAATGACGCTCCCTTGCTTTCTCGCCACCACCATTTTTTATTTTTTCTAATACATGCTTTAGATCTTGTGCCATGTGCCGCATCATATCGGCATTTTGATGGAATATGTCAGCCTCTGGCTTAATCTGAGTTTCAAACGTCATTATTTTGTTTCCTCAAATAATTCTCGGCCAATTAACATGCGGCGAATTTCTGATGTTCCCGCTCCTATTTCATAAAGCTTAGCATCGCGCCATAAACGACCTGTGGGGTATTCATTCACATAACCATTACCGCCCAAGCATTGAATAGCTTCACCTGCCATCCATGTTGCTTTTTCTGCTGCAAATAAGATAACAGAAGCGGCATCTTTACGCGTGACATCGCCTCTATCACATGCTTTTGCAACAGCATATAGATAAGATCGAGACGTCATTAACGCAGTATACATATCAGCCATTTTTGCTTGCATTAATTCAAATTCGCCAATGGGACGGCCAAACTGTTTACGCTCATGTAAATAAGGCAACACCACATCCATACATGCACGCATAATACCAACAGGACCCCCTGCTAAGACCACGCGCTCGTAATTTAAGCCACTCATTAACACCTTAGTGCCTTTATTGACGTCACCTAACACATTTTCTAACGGTACTTTGCAATTCTCAAAGACGAGTTCGCAGGTATTAGATCCACGCATACCTAGCTTATCTAATTTTTGTGCTGTACTAAATCCGGGAAAAGTCTTTTCAATCAGGAAAGCTGTCACGCCGTGAGCGCCTGCATCCTTGTCTGTTCTAGCATAAACGACTAATACATCGGCATCCGGGCCATTGGTAATCCACATTTTAGTGCCATTTAGCAAATAATGATCAGCTTGCTTCTCAGCTTTCAATTGCAAAGCCATGACATCAGAACCTGCTTGCGTTTCACTCATAGCCAGTGCGCCTATATATTCGCCGCTACATAGCTTGGGCAGGTAACGCATTTTTTGATCATTACTTCCATTTAAGCGTATTTGATTAACACAAAGATTGGAGTGCGCACCATAACTAAGCCCAACAGAAGCAGATGCTCGACTAATTTCCTCCATCGCAATCGTATGTTCTAAATAGCCTAATCCCGAACCACCATAAGCTTCTTCCACTGTAATACCTAATAAGCCGAGTTGGCCAAGCTTAGGCCACAATGTGTTAGGAAACTGGTTGGTTCTATCTATTTCAGCCGCATAAGGAGCAATTTCTCTTTCTACAAACTCCTTGACTGATTCCCTTAACATATCTACAGTTTCACCTAAGGCAAAATTTAAAAAAGCCATGTTGTCTCTCCCTAAATAATGGCTACTGCTGTTTTTGATTGTACCGAAAACTGATCAGCTTGAAAGGAAAATCTTAGGGTTACTACAGAGTTTAGTGTCTGAGGCTAATCAACATAATAATATTAAACCAGGAACGATTTCATGATGCCGCATAAAATTGATATTTCAATGCCTATCGCTTTGCTTGATGAATATATAACTTATAGACAAAAAACTTGGAACAGCACAACAGACAGAGCAGCAACATTAGCTAGAGATACTGGCAAAGTCATTCAGTATGCAGGCAAATCCATGCTATCTATGCTATATTCTTCCTCTTCTACTTCATCAACCAATACTTCCGAAGATGAAAGTGTAAAAAACCGTCCGGCTATTTGTGCTGCTTTAAAAAATCGTCTCAAAAACATTAAATCTTTTGAAGATTGTATTGTCATTATCAATGAAATGGCTGACCAAGCACGTAAAGCAAAGACTCAAACAACTGTTGCTGAAGAATCTGAGTTTAGCTATACACTACATGCTGCTAGAACTTATTTTATTAACCAATTGTTATCTTCTACATATAGCGAAGAGTTCCGTGCCCATATAGACTCACTTAAACAGACAATAGCTACTCTAAAACAACAAATTGAAAATCTCAAAGTAAAAAGAAAACTTGATTTTGAACAAGGTAGATCAATTCAAGATACTCAAGATGAAATTCTTTCAATAAAAGCAAAAATATTGAAGCCATTTCAAGAGCTACTAAATTTACAAGATAAAGACACTATTTATAATGCAGCCATTAAAAATTTCTTCATATCTCATAAAATTGGATTGCCAAGTAAAGATAATTTACTGATCCCTTTCACGATAAACTATAACGTCCCGTTAATTTATCACCCTGATTATTACAACATGTATTATGCTGTTAGAATTGCCCCTAATGGTGGCAGAAAAGAAGGCTTTGCTATTGTCTTGGCAACACCTATCGCGGATGAAAAAGGAATTGATCTGGCTAATCCTGTATTTAACCATCAACTATCTAATCCTGTCAGCGGCATGTTAACCTCCCACATTGATCTTACTAAGCTAGCAAGAGCAGGACAGGCTCCTACTACAACCCAGAACATTAATATTGAAGCGGAAGCAGCAAAAGCTAGCAGTTCCGATGCAGGCATATTCTCTGCGAATTCAGCAGCACCAGCAGCACCACCATTGCCCGCTGAAAATAACCCAGCTGCTGCAGTACCAGAAATAGACGCTGCTCAATCATCTAAACCCAAAGGAAAAGGTAAAAACTAATCCTCGTATTTGACGAACTCTCAACACAACGTTAATCTTCACCTACTAAAAAGATAACCTTGTGTTGAGACCTATGAACCTACCTACTATTCTGCTTAAAAAAAATGAAGATCGTCGCATTAAAGCTGGGCATCCGTGGATTTTCTCTAATGAAATCAACACGGTAGCTACGCCATTAAAAAAATTTACCGCAGGAGAAATCGTTAGTGTCTTAGCTCACGATCAAACCTTTCTGGGACAGGCTTATATCAATCCCCAATCCTTAATTGCGGGGCGTATTTTTACTCGTACACAAACAGAAGAGCTAAATTTTGGGTTTTTTTTGGCCAAAATTAAACAGGCTCTTACTATTCGTAGCCAACTATTCACCCAACCATATTACCGACTAATTTTCAGCGAAGCAGATGGTATCCCTGGTTTAATCGTTGATAGATTTAATGAGCATTTGGTTGCGCAGTTTAATACCGCAGGCATAGCTCTAAGACAGGAAACCATCAAAGAAGCGCTGCTAGCCGCACTGCCTGAAACACAGTCTATTCTCTTGCGTAATGATAGCCCTATGCGACTCTATGAGGGGCTGGCACAAGAAACTTCCGGTTTATTTGGTGTACCTCCTCAAGAAATCACTCTGATTGAAAATAATACACGATTCATAGCACCTCTCTGGGAAGGACAAAAAACAGGTTGGTTCTACGATCATCGAATGAATCGCCTACGATTACAAAACTATGTAGAGAATAAAAACGTACTGGATGTCTTTAGCTATTTAGGCGGCTGGGGCATACAAGCAGCTGCATTTGGTGCAAAAACGGTTGATTGTATTGAAGTATCAAATACAGCTAGTGAGTATATTAGACGTAATGCAGCGCTAAATAATCTATCTGATAACGTTAATGTCATCACCAATGATGCTTTTGAAGCCCTCAAAAAATTACAGCAGGATGGCAAGAAATACGATGTTATTATCTTAGACCCACCCGCCTTTGTTAAACGCGCTAAAGACCGTAAAGAAGGCTTATTAGCCTATCAAAGAGCAAATGAATTAGCGTTAAGACTATTAACCCCTGGCGGCATATTAATTAGCTGTTCTTGCTCTATGCATGCAAGCCACGATGATTTTATGCAAATGTTCCCTCGTTTAGCTTATCGCACTCAAAGCCAGCTTCAACTACTGGAAAGAGGCCACCAAGGCCCCGATCACCCTATTCATATTTCGATTCCGGAGACTGACTACTTAAAAGCGTATATAATACGCAAACTAGGTTAAGAGGCAGAGTATGCGCATTCTAATTGTTGAAGATGAACTAAAAACTGCTAATTATCTAGCGAAAGGACTCACTAGTAGTGGCTTTATTGTTGATACTGCTAATGACGGCGAAGATGGTTTATTTAAAGCAACTAATTATATCTATGACCTCATCATTCTAGATGTGATGTTACCCAAGCTTGACGGGTTTGGTATTCTAACAGCACTAAGAAAAATCAATCCTAATGTCAGAGTCCTCTTTTTAACAGCCAGAGATAACATTGAAGACCGTGTGAAGGGATTAGAATTAGGGGCCGATGACTATCTTGTGAAGCCATTTGCCTTTTCTGAATTATTAGCCAGAATTAGAACTGTTTTGCGCCGAACAATGAAACAGCCTTTAGAACAACTAACCATTGCAGACTTAAGTATTGACGTTGTCAAACACAAAGTGATACGTGGCGCCTTTCGTATAGACTTAACACCAAAGGAGTTTGCATTATTAGTCTTATTAGTCCAACGCACGGGTGAAGTATTATCAAGAACACTCATTGCTGAATGTGTATGGGATATTAATTTTGATAGCGATACCAACGTGGTCGATGTTGCTATCAGACGTTTACGCCAAAAAATCGATGATCCTTTTGAAAAAAAATTAATTCATACAGTAAGAGGCATGGGATATGTTGTTGAAGAGCGCCATTAATCATATATCTATACGCACTCGTTTAACCCTATTCTATGCACTTGGTGTTTTTGTTGTGCTTGGTTTAAGCGCTCTATTTCTATATTGGGTCACGCTTCAAGTATTGCATAAAGCTGACTATGAATTTTTATCTGACGAAGTAGATACGATCCATTATATCTTAGAAAATAAATCACTTGATATGACAGCGCTTAGAGAAGCTGTCATCACGGCGCCTATTCAAAGTCACAACTCGATTTATCAGTATTATATTCGCATATTTGATCATACTAAAAATCGTATGATGGAAACGCCCAATATGGGCAACATATTACCTGCAGACAAAATATATCATCGCATTGATATCTTAGATAAAAAACGTTACTTCTGGTACTCCAAAGAAGGTCAGGACTTTCTCTTAATTCAAGCGTCGGTCAAAGTAGGTAAACAGAACAGACAATTGTACGTACAGATTGCATTAAATGTCTCACACCAGCATGATGTAATTAGCAGTCATAAAAAATTGTTGAGTCTTTTAGTGATAGCTATTCTATTTTCACTAGTAGTAGGTTATTTATTTGCCTATCGTGGGCTTTATAGCCTTTATTCCTTAACAGAATTGGTGAAAAAAGTTACGGCCTCCTCTTTAAATCAACGTATTGATACTAATGCATTACCCAAGGAACTGACTGGTCTTAGCAACGCATTTAACCAAATGCTAGATAGGGTTGAAACTTCCTTCTTGCGCTTAAAACAGTTTTCCGCTGATTTAGCCCATGAGCTCAGAACACCAGTCACTAACCTAATTGGCCAAACAGAAATTACGCTATCTTATCCGCAAACAGTAGAACAATATAAACAAGTATTAGAGTCTAATTTAGAAGAGTTACAGCGTATCTCATCTCTTATTCAAAATATGTTGTTCCTAGCAAAAGCTGATAATCCACAATTTTCATTAGAAAAAGAATTACTTCACGCCCACTCTGAGATAGAAATGGTATGTGAGTACTATCAAGCTGTAGCAGATGAAAAAAATATTGAATTTAAAATACAAGGTGATGCTAACTTCTCTGCAAATAAAGACATGTTTAGGCGATTAATTAGTAATATTTTAGCGAATGCCCTACGTGCAACCCAAGAAAACGGCATATTGCAGTTTATGATTGCCAATGTTGAAAATAACATGATAGAAATAAAACTCATTGATAATGGTATTGGTATTGCCAAAGAGCATCTAGCAAAATTATTCGACCGTTTTTACCGTGTTGACTCTGCCCGGTCAGTGAATGATGGTGGCAGTGGCCTTGGCCTACCCATCGTAAAATCAATTATTGAACTACATCATGGAACGATTGACCTGGTTAGTCAGCCAGGTCAGGGTACAACCATTATATTGAGGTTTCCTAAGTGAACGATGGTTGTTTGTATCAACCATCTCTTCTTTCACCTTCAGCTTCAATATTTAAATAAACATCATCGCCTAGGGCTGGCACTATCGTCGTAATACCAAAATCTGATCGTCTAATATTAGCTGTTGCACTAAAGCTTGCGACCATCTTTTTAGTAATGGGGTTCCTATTCATTTGGTTTAGTTTAACATCTAAGATCACAGGTTTAGTAACACCATGTAATGTCAGTCTTCCCATCACTTTAGCAGTATCTTTATCAAGCATATTTACTCTATGACTCACGAACGTCGCCGTGGGGTATTTTTCTGTATCGAAAAACATAGCACTTCTTAAGTACTTATCTAATTCAGGGATACCTGTAATCACCTCGGAAATTTGAATAACAGCACTTACCTTACTATTCTCAGGCTTGCCTTTATCTAATGCTAATATGCCTTTTGCATACCATTTCCCGCTTTGATCAGAAAACCCTAAATGCTTGATGCGCCATAGCACGGAAGTATGCTCTGAATCTAAATAATAAGTTTCTGCTGCAAATGCATTGAGTGCGAAAATAAACAATACAAGTATTCTAACTATGCTTTTATACATTATTGGCTGTCTCACCTGCTTTAGCTGTTGGCACACTATTCACCAAACTTAAGTACAGGATTATCTGGATCATATGACTTTAATTTCTGCCAAGCCTGCACAGCATCTTGAGTCAGTGTAACAACAAACTCTTCTAAAGAAGGCACCATTAAATCTAGTTCTCGCACAGCAAATCGACGCATAAGTGATTTTACCTGCGGGGATTCAAGCACTGTTGTTCGAGAATACTTATTTCTTTGCAATTGTAAGACGGTAGAAATCACAGGTTCTGCAAAATCTAGGAAATCTTTCATAAATTGCTTCTTCTTTCTTTCTGGTAACCCATCAATTAAAGTATGTATGGTGCTTTCTCTGTACTGGGTATAGCTAAGCCGAATATCTTCTGCTTGCCGCTTAATTTCTCCTAACTCAATTTCTTGCTTTGCATCCTGGATATCAACAATTTGGGCTTTTTTGCGCGATTTAGGTGGCTTAAAATCGTTTTTAACAGCACTAATCATATAAGCTGATAAATTATCGATTTTACCTTGTTGATAAGGTTTTGATGCCTTAATGATTGCTACCTTCTCTTCTATGAATGCAGGCTCATAACTGGACAATAATTGCTCTATCTGCTCGGGTGTTAAACCAAAATCATTATTCAAGACGTGTGTTAGCTCTGTATCAATTACATTGGCTTTTTTTGCTAATACAACGGTTTTATTACCTAGCCTGGTACGCTTAGCCCTATCTTTTAGCAAAAACCTCACCTTAACAACCTTACGTCCTTCCTTACCGTAATCAGCGCTAATCAGTAAATCCGAGTGAGTATTCACTTCATCAATTGCTTTATCAAGTACTCGGCGCTTAAAATCACGGAATACGTCATACATGCCAGCCGGTACACCCATCAGCTTTTTAAAGAGTTCCATATCAAACCACTTTGTATGAGGCAGCCCGCGATAGCGAATGCAGTTCTCATATAATGCTAATCCATAGCTTGAACGAAACTTTGACTGTATAACAAGATCAATTTTTCCAAACATAGAGGGTGAATGGAGCAACTGCTTCATACGTGGTGAATAAGCAAAATAGCAGAGCGGTCCTTCTAGGCTCACGCTGGCGATAATAGAGCTTGCTGTCCAATTTTCGCTGCCAGTATTATCATCAATGACATTCCACTCGATAATCGTCGAAATTAAGCCTTTCAAGGCCTCTTTAATGGCAGCATGATTGTTCCCTTGGTAACCAATTAAACGACACAGCTGTTTCACCGTAATTTCATGTTCTTCCTTGAGCATCAGCTCTTTGTAAGCATGGTATAGCAACGCATTACTAATTTTGCGTTGCAACAAGCTTAATGTATTTGAACAATGAATAGTTGCCGCGTGCTTTTTAAGCTGCGTGCTAACCTTTTTTTCTTGTCCCAAATCCGTCACATATTGTCCCACTGTTGTCACATTCTTTCCCATGAACGTCACACCTTATCCCAAATCCGTCACAAATATTACCATAACCGTCACATATAAGACCTTAAAATCATTAAATATCAACTAGTTATGCATTTACAAACAAAAGATAAACTAAATATAAACAAAAGCACAACTTGTTAATACAAATATTTTGTTGTTTTTATCTTTATGATAAAACATAACAAATGATATATTATGCATTATCGTAATACAACGACAGGAGTCCCACATGCAAATCATTGCATTCGTAAACAACAAAGGTGGAGTGGGTAAAACCACTTGTAGTAAATTAATGGCTGAGTATCTCAGCAAAACCAAAAAGCTAAGGACACTATGCATAGATTTTGACCCGCAGTGTAATTTCTCTCATCAATACTTACATATGGAAATTGATCCTGCCGCACCAGAAGGTTTAATGCCACCTATTCATCCAGATTTCAATCCTGTTGATCCAGATGATGCAGATTGGGATGGTCGTAGCAGTATCGCTGAAATTTTTTATGGTCAAGGTGTCGTTCCTTATCCTACATACGTAGAAAATTTGGACATTGCGCCAGGACATGCTGAAAAATTGCTCTCTGCGGAGTCGGTTAGACGTTCTGAGGTCGTTGATAAGGTCCATAAGCA
>CAYZRM010000060.1:9464-11177 GCA_964480845.1 uncultured Coxiellaceae bacterium
AATCCAGCACTGAGTAAATATGTTTTACCTGTTAAATTTTCACAACGTATCGTCTTTGCAGAGGTTGATGCTGCAGATTCCAATCCACGTTCTATTTTTGATTTTCAAGACCAGCATGTTGCTAAAGCAGAAGCAGCAGAAGTATGTGACTACATTGCAGAGAGGATTTTTGCATGACTAAGAAAAAACGCTTTGGAATATCAGAAGCTCTAACCCGTGGTTTAAGTGAAACAATTAATGTTGTTGAAAATAATCCAGCGGTTTACCGTAACGTTGTTTTACCTTTATCACGCATAGAGCTAGATCCGGATAATCCTCGTAAACTAGCCATTGATTTGGCGGATATACGCGAAGGAATTAGGCCTGATGACCCGCTATACCAACAGAAACAAGAAGAGCTAGAGAAGCTAAAAGAGTTAGCGCATACCATTAAAACGAGCGGTGTCATTAACCCTGTGGTTGTTTATAAGCTAGGTGAAGCTTACCGTGTGGTAGCTGGCGAACGCCGTTGCTTGGCTTCTATTTTAGCGGGTAAGCAGGAAATTGATGCTCGCGTATTTAATGAAAAACCGAAAGGGTTTGAATTAAAATTAATTCAGTGGATAGAAAACACCGCACGCGAAGATCTTACCTTAAATGAGAGATTAGGTAACGTAAAAGATATTTTAGAAGAATACCAGTATCAACACGGTCCTGTTGATGTTACAGCAACGCTAATCAAAAATATCACGGGCTTATCCCTGTCCCAAACAACTTACTATCTAGCTGCATTAACTGCACCAGCAGATGTAAAAACTCAAATTGAATTAAATAATATTCGTAATTTAGATAAGGCTGCTTTAATTGCCAATATTGAATCAAATGAAGTTCGTCAGCAAGCGATCGCTGCTTGTGTGAATGGATCGAGTTTGAAAGAATTGCGTAGTCTTGTTAGCCAACATAAAAGCTTAAATAAGGCAAAAGTGACGGCTACACCAGCTAATAAGCGTGGTAGGACAGCAGTTAGAGTCAATATGGGTGCGACTAAACAATTGGCGGTGGTAGAGACAATAGTAAAAGGCGTTGTGATGCAAAAGCCTTATACTCGCTATGAGGAGTTATTTGCTCAGGTAGATTGGAAAGATTTACGACAAACAACCAAGGCGTTTCGTAAATTAGTTGAAATATTAGAAATGGAAATGGCGGTGTAACTATGCAAAAGAAACTAATGACATCGATCAAATTACAAAAAAGACTGCACCTGCAATTACAACAACGTATTATTGCGGACGGTTATGGGATGCGTGGCAAAAGTAAGTGGATCATTGAATCAATTGAGTCGTTATTAGAATTTAGCGATTACCCATCTCTGGTGGATATTGCAGATGATATGAATGCCTTGAGTGATATGGTCAGCATTCGCGTGCCTGAAGAACTCATGCTACGTATGGAAAAAGCAATTATTTGCATTCGTAAGCAATACCCTACTATTGAAGGTGTAAAGAGTAATTTAATACGTGCTAGCATCATGCAACGCTTATTACGGGAGCCTACTACGGTTACCGAAGTTTAATGTAACTAGTTGAAATATATAGATATTAATAGAAATTAAATAGGTTCAATAAACTCAACATTAGCATCCCATAAATGTCCCATTAGGATATCCCATAAGTGTCACGCTTGGTAAAGGTGACATTTGTGGGATAAGCCAAGCCAGCAATGTTCTACGTAGAA
>CAYZRM010000061.1:0-9516 GCA_964480845.1 uncultured Coxiellaceae bacterium
AGCATCTATTTTAACTCTTTAGACAATCCTTCATCTGGCGCGCCATAAGCACCAATAATAATCTTCGTCCCTCTAAACTTATTACCCTCATTAGGCCCTTCTACAAAATCATAACGCAACCATTCAGCATCATTCACATACAAACGTACACAACCATGGCTAGCATTATATCCAGGTAAGCCATTAGGCTCTCCGTGTAATGCCTGGCCGTTATTGAAATACATGCAATACGGCATTGGTGCGCCGCCTTTTGGTAAAGGAAACTTATGTGAAATACAATCGCTACTACCAAGTGAATACACACGATACGTACCTTCATGTGTCTCGCAAGCTTTTCCCGTATCTTTGCAATATGCAGCGCCACCAGACATGGGTCCCCAGCGCAGTTGTTCACCCTCTTTAGTAAACGCCGCCCATGCGTTATTAGCCGGGTCAACTACCACTACTTTTTCGCCAGGTGCTTCAATCTGCTTTGGAAAGGGGGAATAATCAAGTATATCCAATTCTGTAAAATCATTAGGGACTGCTAGTATCATCCCTCCCCATATTTGAATATTTAGTCGGTTAAGGCGCATCACAATATCTCGTTCGCGCTCATCTGGGAATAACGATTTCCAAGACTGGTTGTTTTTAACTCGCAAACAATGGTAACCATCAGTCTTGCATAAATATTGGCCATACTGTCTAGCAGCCATCACAGAAGAGGCACTAAAAGCAGCAATTAAGCCTATCATCACTATTAATCTATTCATCTGCTACTCCATTTCCTAATTCTGCTATGCTCCATTTTACTCTATAATCATGAGATTGTTGTATTAAAATATAGCAGGCCCATATGACCATTTTAACATTTACCCTTCTTTTGCTACTCATTTCCATGCTTGCTGGGTTCTTAGGTGCATTGACAGGATTAGGGGGAGGCGTGGTTATTATTCCGGCGCTCGTGTTACTCTTTCATATCGATATACATTACGCCATGGGCGCTTCTATTATCTCCGTAATTGCCACCTCATCAGGCGCGGCAGCCGCCTATCTCAGAGAAGGATATACGAACTTACGTGTTGGTATTTTTTTAGAAGTAGCAGCGGTAATAGGTGCCATAGTAGGTGCATCACTGGTAGCCGTTGTCTCCCAAACATTCTTAGTTTTATTATTTAGTATT
The DNA here is from genome assembly GCA_964480845.1 of uncultured Coxiellaceae bacterium. Classification (GTDB taxonomy): domain Bacteria; phylum Pseudomonadota; class Gammaproteobacteria; order DSM-16500; family DSM-16500; genus Aquicella. The sequence continues at coordinate 1,163 of CAYZRM010000061.1, forward strand.
ATCTTGTTTGTATCAGCCTATCTCACCATCAAACGCAAAGAAGATAAAGAACATTATCTCACTTCACATGCCTGGTCTAAAACATTACAACTTAATGGTACTTATCCACTCAAAGGTGAGAAAGTACAGTACCTTGTTCAACATGTCCCTACAGGCTTTTCAATTATGGGCTTTGCTGGCGTGATCTCGGGGTTATTAGGAATAGGCTCAGGTACGTTGAAAGTGCTCGCTATGGACCAAGCCTTACGACTGCCATATAAAGTATCAACCACTACCAGTAATTTCATGATAGGCATTACAGCTGCTGTTAGTGCTGGCATTTATTTTAAAAATGGCTATATAGATCCCACGATAACGTTCCCAGTAATGATAGGTGTGTTAATAGGCTCATTTACCGGTGCAAAAGCACTACAACACATTCATGTTGGCTTATTAAGAATCATTTTTAGTATTGCTATTTGTTTTGTAGCCGTACAAATGTTATATAACACGCTAATAGGAGCAGCGTGATGATATCAAGTCAGCAGTTAGAGAAAAAAATGAGCATTGCCTTACTTGTTGGTATTTTGCTCGCGCTTGTCCTCGTTATGATAGGTGGTATTTGGTACTTGATTGATAATGGCCCGGCTCCTTTAAATACCAGCCTGTTACAAAATACGCACTATCAAGTAACCATTAGCCAAATATGGGAAAATGCCTTTTCCTTATCTCCCATTCATATCATCGAACTAGGTTTATTCATTCTAATTGCTACACAACTGGTTCGTGTTGGCCTGTTGGTTTGGTTTTACATCCGGCTACATGATATAAAATTTATTTTTTTTAGCTCCTTTATTTTTCTAGTTTTACTTTACAGCTTATTGAGCGGGAATATTCAATGAATCATTTGCAACAAGTCACTAACCATCCCCATTTTAAACGTTACATGATAATTGGATTTATTTTATTGAGTATATTCGTCTGGCTAACAGTAAGAATATACGATCACTATAACGTCTCAACAGATGATGCTTATATTAATGCCAATATTGTACAAATATCGCCACGGATTACTGGTAAAGTGAACCATGTTTATGTCGTTAATAATCAGTATGTCAAAAAAGGCCAACCTCTATTTGAGATTGATAGACAACCTTTCGATATATCGGTCTCTGCTGCTAAAGCTTCTTTAGCCATTCGCAATGCTGAATTAGATCAAGCAAATATGGCTGCAGAACGTACACTTGCCTTAGTAAAGAAAAAAGTATCTTCCCCACAAGATGGAGATAATGTAGTCGCTCGTTTGAAAGCCGCTCAAGGTGGTGTTGATTTGGCAAAAGCTGATTTAGCACAGGCAGAACTCAATTTGGAATATACAAAAATTCTTGCGCCTGAAAGCGGATGGGTAACCAATGTGACATTGCAAGAAGGTAATATTATTCCTGCTAATCAACCTATCTTTGCTTTGATTAGTGATCAAGAATACTGGGTAGATGCTAATTTCAAAGAAACAGAAATGGCACATATTCAATCTGGGCAACTAGCGACTATCAAGATAGATATGTATCCCAGCCATCCATTTAAAGGCAAAGTAGAAAGTATTAGTGGTGGAGCAGGAACTGCTTTCTCTTTACTGCCACCTCAAAATGCAACAGGTAATTGGGTAAAGGTTACTCAGCGCATACCGGTGCGTATTCACGTAATCAATCCTAATCACCATTTTCCATTACGGATAGGTAGCTCTGCTACGGTGACAGTCAAATTACAATCAGCGAAAAATTCATGACTCTACCTCTTTACCAAAGCATTACACCGACAACGAGGCTGCTGATTACCATTGTGGTAATGGCTGCCACTTTGATGCAGGTAATTGATACAACTATTGTCAATGTTGCCTTGCCGCATATGCAAGGTTCACTGGGTGCATCAGCCGATGAAATTACCTGGACATTGACAAGCTATTTAGTCGCATCTGCTATTTTTATGCCACTAACAGGCTATTTCACCGATTTGTTAGGACGTAAACGTTATCTCATTATTTCAATCGCTGGTTTTACCTTGGTATCTGCATTATGTGGTGCATCAACCTCATTAGTTGAACTCGTTTTATTCCGCTTATTACAAGGTATATTTGGAGCCGGTTTGGTGCCTATTTCACAGGCAATTCTAACTGATATTTATCCGCCAGAAGAACGAGGCAAAGCCATGGCTATTTGGGGGGTAGGTGTCATGGTTGGCCCTATCTTAGGACCAACCATAGGCGGTTACCTAACAGAAGTGACAACATGGCGCTGGACATTTTACGTTAATATTCCTGTTGGCATTTTCACCTTGCTATTGTCTGGTGTTATTCCTGACACACTAAAAAAAATACGCCAAATGGATTGGATGGGGCTAGGATTACTTTCTTTAGGCATTGGTGGTTTGCAATATGTATTAGACCGTGGCAATCAGGCTGATTGGTTTGGCTCTACAGAAATATGCCTTATTTCTTATCTTGCACTGGCTGGTTTCTTTGGTTTTCTCTTGCATAGCATGAACAATAAAAAACAGGCAGTATTCGATTTGGCAATTTTCAAAGATAGAAATTTCGCTGTTTCTAGCATTTTACTCTGTATTTTTGGCCTAGGTCTTTACGGCATGATGGTCATTCAACCAATGATGCTAGAAAGCTTATTTGATTATCCCGCCTTAACTACGGGCTTCATGATGGCACCACGCGGTATTAGTGGCATGATCAGCATGATCATTGTTGGTAAATTAATTGCTCGTGTAGATCCCCGCTGGTTAATTATGCTAGGCATATTATTAAGCGTACTAGGCATGTCTATAGGCACGTATTACTCTATTGATAATATTAGCCCTGCTTGGCTAGTTTATCCTTTATTGATACAAGGATTTGGTTTAGGGATGGTCTTTGTACCGCTTTCTTATATTGCTTATTCAACATTGCCCGCTCATCTTAGAACAGAGGCTGCCGGGCTATTTAGTTTATTGCGTACCATCGGTAGCTCTATTGGCATTTCTATTGCTATTACCATTTATACACGAAAATCTCAGCTGTTTTGGAATCAGCTAATTGGTTTCATACAACCCTATAATCAAGCGCTTCAAAGCTATTTAAACCCACTGCACCTAACACCACAACAACCACTAGCAGCAGCGGTAGTTACCTCAGAAATTGCCAGACAAGCATCAATGCTTGCTTTTATTAATGTATTTGCCGTCATTATTGTTTGTTTTTTGGCAATGCTGCCTTTAGTCTTTATCCTTAAACGAGTAAAATCTGAGCCAAATATGGCTGTGGAAATAGCAGAATAGTTTTCTATCTGTTACTTATTGTTTTTTTAACTTATTACTCATTTTTTGCATGCCATCAAAAATAGGAGATGAAATCTCATCAGGAAAATTTTACCATTCCTCTGTCCACTGCCTTCCTTGCACAGCTTGTTTTTTGATAATATCTATATCTAAATTTACTGCTGCTATGATACGAAACAACGTAGAGACTGCCGTATTTTCTGGCCGATTTTCAAAATCAGAAACAGTTTGCTGTTTTAATCCAACCAACTTACCAACTGCGGCTTGGCTTAATTTCAATTTCTTGCGCTGATCTTTGATCAGTAAGGCTAATTCTTTTGGAGAGGAAGCTAGCATAGGGCGCTCCTATATTATAATAGAATTATACCCCCTATAGGGGTTAAATGTCAATATACCCTCTATAGAGGGTAATAAGTGAATACCCGCTGTAGAGGATAAAAATACATAATGGACGCCCTCTCTTTTCTCCATTACTATCCTTTCCCACTCATAACACATTTTAAACGAGACCTGACATGCAAAAGCCGTCCATTAACATCATTGGTTGTGGCAAGTTAAGCAAAACCATTGCAAAGCTTTTATTAGCTCAACAACTAATTGATTTGAAAGGAGTGGTTAATTCAACTTATGAAAGTGCGAAAAAGGCAATCTGTTATTTGGGCAGCGGAGATGCTTATCAACACATTAGCGAATTGCCTTCGGCTGATATTTATTTAATTACGACGCCAGACAGCCTAATCAAGCAAACAGCTCTCCACCTACAAGAGACCAAAAAAAATCATGCTAGCGCTATTATTGCGCATTGCAGTGGCAGTCTTGCTTCTGATGAGCTCCTGATAGCAAACACAGGCACGAGTCATGTTGCCAGCATACACCCCATAAAAAGCTTTGCCGAACCAGACGAAGCTATCCGTACTTTCTCAGGCACCTACTGCGCTATAGAAGGAGACAAATATGCCTGTGATGCTTTGAAACGACTATTTGAGAAAATAGGCGCGCATGTTTTTTCTATAAATAAATATGACAAAAAAATCTATCACGCAGGCAGCGTTATTGCTAATAATTATTTAGTAACACTGCATCATCATGCCACACAATGCTACATACAAGCAGGTATAGAAGAAAAAACGGCTGTCAGTATTGCTTCGATGTTAATGACTGACAGCTTAAATAATCTCAAGCAACTAACACATCAACAAGCACTAACTGGCCCGATTCAGCGTGGTGATATTGCTATAATAGAACAGCATTTATCAGCATTCAATCAAGCTAACTCTACTAAATTAAAAGACCTCTATATCACATTAGGCTTAAATACGGTTGAACTAACTTCACATGCTGATGACATCAAAAAAGCCCTGTTAATTGCTTTAAAAAAGCAAGCGTAAACCTTATAAGCTGATACACTCAATTGCACTGTATTTACCCTTTTCATCTTTGCTGACTTTAGATAATGCAGTCATGCTATCATGCGTATAAAATAACCTTGCGTCTTCCTCAATAGCAAACTCTAGCATCTTCTTTTTCTCATCAATCAATATTTCTGGTGCCCTATCATAGCCCATGGTCACTGGCAGATGCACCCAAGGGGTGGCAGGAATTAAATCTGATACAAAAATAATAGGTGTTTCGTTAGGCAGGGTGACAATCGTATGTAATAAACCTGGCGTATGGCCATTCGTTAGTTTGAATTTAAATTGCTTACCTAAAAAATGATTTACTTCATCATCCAAGATCATCAAACGGTGTGAATCAACCAGTAATTTATTTAATTCAGGAATAAAAGATGCTTTATCACGAAAGTGTGGCTTAACTGATCGCTCCCATGCAGGTTTACTCACAACATATCTAGCTTTTGGAAACAGCAGCCTTAAGGGCTCATCCTCTGACCATTGCGACAATAAGCCACCTACATGATCAAAGTGCAAATGAGATAAGATAACAACATCAATATCCTCTTCCGTAACACCTAATTTAGTGAGGGAATCTAGCAAAACATGTCGGTTTTCTTCTACGCCATAGCGCTCTCTTAAACTGGGATTAAAAAACGTGCCTATCCCAGTCTCCATTAATACTAATTTATTGCCGTCATGCAAAAGCAAACCGCGACAGGCTAAAGGAATGCGATTAAACTCGTCTGGCGTTATCCATTTACTCCATAACGCCTTAGGTACATTACCAAACATGGCTCCGCCATCTAATTTTTGAGAGTTACCTAATACTGAAGCATATGAAAATGGTTTCATTCTTTTCCACCTAAACTATCTTTCCGCCTAACATATAGGGTTTTTTCTAATTCAGCCACTACCTCACCCGCTTCGTCTAATATCGAAATGAGAAAAACAGGCTCGACCTTGGATTGACTATCTGCTTGAACACGAATAGATTCAATCTGCTCTGCTGTTACTTGAAAGTGTGCGTGAACCGTACCTCGACCTGGCTTTACATAACGAATAGCAGCTGCTTTATCCCAAATAATATAATTACTGCCTAAGTTTTTTAACAACATTAGCATTAAAAATGGGTCTGTCATAGCATATAAAGACCCGCCGAAATGTGTACCCACATAATTACGGTTCCAAAAGTGTAATTTCATCTGTACCAGGATAGATCGATAATCAGATGATATTTTCTTTACTCTTATGCCTGCACCAATAAACGGGGGCCAAAAATTAATAAGTCGCAGCAACCATGAGCGATCCATCAATATATCCTCCTTGATTGCTTTCATCATGTTCATATGCTAGGCTGAGCAATAATCAAGCAAAAGGCTTAACATCATGAAAAAAATACTCTACCTTATCATCGCAAGTATCCTATTCAGCACGACGCAAATACATGCCAGTAAAAACAATTTTCAATTCCAAATTAACGAATATCATACGCAACGTCAATCTGGTCAAACACTAGAGGTTTATATTCGTTATGCTTTAAAAGATACTCTAAATAGTGACTTATATCCTGATTATAAAGACCTAAGAAAAGTAGCACTAAGCTACTTAGAACCTACCAAAGAATTTCCCATTAATACTTACTGGGAACTGATAGCAACCGCTATTGGTAATGAACTAATGAAAAAATTTCCGCTATCAGGTGTCAGCGTACAACTATTAGTACACGCTAATGAAACTGGTGAAATTTATGAGCCAGGTTTTCACGGACCCATTTATACTATTGGTGATGTGATTCCGCTTAATCAAATTGTTACTTTTGGGGAAAAGGCTGAGCATAAAAAATAAAAGCACCACTTATTGTTAAACATGGAGTGGATGGTAATAGGTATTGTAATAAAATAAATCTCTACTCTTTAATAGCAATGATCTTGCCCCTTTGGAAGAGCAATTATTATCACAAAATATAACATCTATTACTGTTGATTATCATCAAATAGAAGGCGAACATCATTACATAAGAAAGTTATCAGATACTCTTTTGATTGGCATTGTTAGCAAAAAAGCACTAGATGCGATTGAATTAACCAATTTATTAGTCCATGTTGAACAGGTGCATTTTAAAAAAATGCCTACTCATATAACACTTGAACATATCATTGCTAATCCACTTCGGTTTACAGCAGAAGATCCTCGTGTGGGTCTAATTAAAGATGAGATTGAAATTACTCGCAATGAATTACTAAAAGCAGTCAAATTACTTATAGAACGAGGAGAACATTTAGAGAAACTCGTGATTCAATCTGAGCAATTAGCAGAAGCTGCTAGTAACTTTAAAGTTAAACTCTTGTTGTGGCAGATGGTAATCTTGTGTTTAACAGCCAGCCTACCATTGGGTAGGCTTAGGATTAATGTGATCAAACCCCATTTGATGCCAATAAGGATAAATTGGCTGTTGACGACTAACCTCATCTAGTCGATTTATTTGCTCAACACTTAAATGCCAACCGACAGCCCCTAGATTTTGCTGTAGTTGAGTTTCGTTTCTTGCACCAATAATAAGGTTGCAAACTGTAGGACGATGTAACAGCCAATTTAGGGCTACTTGAGAGACAGTTTTATCAACCTCTTCTGCGATACTTACCAATACATCGACAACATTAAATAAATACTCGTCATTTACTTGCGGGCCACCAACCGCACCACCAGCCTTTAAACGGCCCTCAGGCAATGGCAGACCCCTGCGAATCTTCCCAGTTAACCGCCCCCAACCCAAGGGACTCCAAACCATTAAACCAACGCCTTGATCTAATCCTAGTGGCATCAGTTCCCATTCATAATCGCGTCCAATTAGAGAATAATAACCTTGATAAGCTACATAACGCGTCCAGCCACACTTTTCTGATTCACTCAATGATTTCATTAAATGCCAACCAGAAAAATTAGAACAGCCAATATAGCGTATTTTACCACTAGTTACTAAGTCATCTAACGCACGCAAGGTTTCTTCAACCGGTGTCAATCCATCAAACCCATGCATAAAATAAATATCGATGTGGTCTGTTCCTAAACGCTTTAAACTTGCCTCACATTCACGAATAAGATGATAACGTGATGAACCATATTCATTCGGTTGATCACCCATAGGAAACGTTGCTTTTGTTGAGATCAGCGCTTGATCGCGTTTGCCACTTAAGGCCTTTCCTAAAATTTCCTCGGAAGCTCCTTGAGAATAGACATTGGCTGTATCAAACAAATTAACACCTGCATCAAGACAAATATCGATTAAACGACTTGCCTCCTTAACATCAGTCTCACCCCAGGTTTTAAAAAACTCATTCGTACCACCAAATGTAGCTGTACCATAGCTTAGTACGGGCACTCTTAAACCTGACTGCCCTAATTGCCTATATTCCATAAAGACTCCTTAAATTAGTTCAGAAACTAATAGCCTTTTGCTTCGTGTTGAAATCTTCCAATATAATGGCTAGTTCTTTCAATACCCGTCTCCAGACTACCGTCTTCGTAGAGATTTAACCAACGATAGCCAGGGGGAATATTATCTAATGCAAACTCAACCACATTAGGCTTAAACTGAACAGAAGTGGATGGAGCAGCATAACACATCACTTGTTGATGCAATGCTGCAAAATCTTGATGCAC
>CAYZRM010000061.1:9616-10939 GCA_964480845.1 uncultured Coxiellaceae bacterium
TGCCAGGATTAAATGGCGAAGAAACCACAGAGGCTATCAGAAAACTAGAAAATCAAGCCTACAATCTTAGAAAAAAAAGCGCGATTATCACCTGGTCTAGTGTGAAAAACGCGCCTTATCCAAATGCAGATGATTGGATGCCTAAGCCACCTAGTCGGCAAGACTTAGAGCATATTATGTCAACACATGTACCGGATCTTTTGCAATAAAAAAGCTGAAGAAACCGGCAATCAGAATCGCACCAAAAGTAATACTGGCTAATGATATAGACGTGCCTACAAAAATAACACCAGCAGCAGCACTACCCAAGACGCCAAATATCATGGTAAATACCGTTGAAATAGCAACACGACAGCCCATGGGCTGCGATTCATGGCAAGAATCAATAGCCAACCTATTTAAGGAGGCAAAATTTAACCCTGAACCAAAAGAATAAATCACCATTCCCATCACAAATGCGTAAAATGACTGTTGATACCAGCTAGAAACCAGGGTTATTAAGCCACCAGTTAACGTAATGCTCAGGCTAATTCTAATCAAGCGCTCAATACCAACCCAGTCCATTGCATATTTTACTAACCGCGCTGAAATAATGGTTGCCAGAAATACAAGTGCCTGCATCACGCCAAATTCAACTGCACTAAAACCAAATGTTTCCATTGCCAGCAAAGGACCTGCGGTAATCCATGCAATAAAACCAGCAAATGTAAAGCCGCCAATCGCGGTATAAGCTAAAAACTGCGTATTTGTAATGATTTTTTTATAGTGATTAACCAAAGAGCCTATCTTCAGTGGCTGACGCTTTTCAGCGGGCAAGGTCTCAGGCATATATTTAGCTAACAGCAAAATAGAGATAAATGACCAAGCAGTAATAATGCCAAAAATACTACGCCAACCAAATCCTGTTAACACAATACCACCAAATAATGGGCCTAATGCTGGGGCTAATACTGAGATACTGCCCATTAATGCTAGCATACGAATAGCGCTTTTTTGTTCATATGACTCATGAATACAGGCGTACCCTGGCACAATCATAAAAGACACCATACCACCCTCTAAAAATCGCCCTAATAAGAATAGAGAATAATCTTGTGTCACAGCACACAGTAGACTAGCCAAGACATAAATACTGCCGCCCAACAACAAGGTGGCGCGCCGCCCAAAACGATCTGCCAATGCCCCAACAACCAACGGCATGCTACATGCTCCCATAAACCACATGGTTAGTGTGAATTGGGCCTGATGCAATGAAAGATCTAAATCCGTCATCATTTGAGGCAATGCAGGCAAATACATATCGTTAGATAAATACGTTGCAAT
>CAYZRM010000062.1:0-5532 GCA_964480845.1 uncultured Coxiellaceae bacterium
ATAAGCAAATCCTACTGGCCTTGCTCCGACAGAAAAAATATCAGCCAAACCACGCTTTAACACTCGACTAATACAGACATCCTGATCTTCACCTTCATCTAGCATCACTTGCTTCACACTAATAGCTAATGAATAGGCATCATCTAATTGCAAAACACCTGCATTTATTCTACTTGGTTCGACTAAAGTACGGCCTTTCACCAATTGATTGACTTGCTGCAACATATGCGCATACGCGATATCTTTCTTTTCATTTAATAGATTAAGCAAAAAAGAAGAATTCACCTCATCTTTTATGATGCCCACGCCTGATACAGTACTAGCAGAAATGTCTGCAGACTTTGCTTGCCCATAGTCATGATTATTTAGCGATAGCGTAAAAATACTAGCGGTCTTTACACCAGGATGAAAACAAACATCGGCAGACAGCGTTGGAATGCCAGCCTGATTAAGATAAGTAGCAAAAGGTAGTATTAATGAACCACCCTCTTGCAATGAAACAGTCCAAGCAACAGCCAAGGCATTCGCCGCCACCCCGTCTCGACCTATTGCAATGTTCAAAAAATGATTAGACTGAAGCATGACAGTCGATGATTCAATATGTTGCAGCATGCAAACCTTACTATCTTATCTGTATTAGCACATAAGATAGCGTTTTTAAGGTGTTAGGTCGAGTGTATTTACGCTATCCAATACCGTTACAATACTACCAACACCTTTAGCTTTTCTTGAACCTGCCATCATATTAAGATGCTTATACATGTTATACTGAGCCTGCTCCATATCCTTACCAAGCACCACTACATCTCCAACAACCATATTAGCCTGCTCAAATTTTCTTTTGAGCTTTATATACTCAAGACTATCTAGCATATTACCTGATGTGTGCACAAACCAAATCTCTTGAAAATATTCCGCACACTGATGGACAGCCTGATCAAACAACATTGCTTGTTTATCCTGCGGGGCAGAAAAATACAGCCCGACATCAAACACCCCTACTAATATTTGTTGATCTAGGGCATTAACATATTGCCTACAGGCAATCAGCCTAGTTTTTAATTCCTCAACAGAGATTCGCTGCTCAGGTTTACTAGCAATTGCATCACGGATAACTTTCAACACATGATGTGATAAAATAGTCTCTGGATCTTCTTCAAGGATTGGATATTCACTCACAACATAAGATTCATCATCATATATTGAATTAAACTTTATAGTAGATCGTAATTCTGGAAAAATATCTGCTAACAAAACGCCTAACGCATACACCTCTGTTTTTTCACTCGCAATAAATCTAGCAACACGGCCTTGTTCTGCTAAACGCGCTTGTTCACGAAGTTCAGGCGCCATATATAAGCTAGTACCATTATAGCGATCACTCTCACATTTCATAGAGGCGGTATTTATTAACTTTGTCTCGCCAAAATCAATAAAGCTAGCTTTCAGCATACAGCGATCATACATAATATTTTGTGGTTTGATATCACAATGCAATCTATTTGACTTAATTAAATCTTCTAATGCTTGAGCAATATCAATTGCCATTTGCAAACGTAGCATACTAGAAAAAGGTATATTGTCTTCATTTTCAAAAATTGTTTTGAGTGATTCGCCCTTAATTAAATCCATAAAAATATCATACTCATACTTAATTTCTTCATCTGGGGTTGACGGTAGATCATCAATAGAAAATGCAAATGAAAAAGGAGAGCCAGAACGAGAAGGCGGCGTACAAGCAGTTTCTGTCGACTTTTTCAATTTAAAATTTAATAATGGCGTATGATGACGAGCAGGACTAAGACTAGGACTAGAAAAATAAATTGGTATCACCGGAGAACTCGCACTGGGTGAGCTAGCCAGCGTCAGTGATGACCTCCTACCCCCACCAGACGATACATTAATCGGTGAAATAGTCTTTGCACTACCAGAACGCTGCATGGTAGCTTCTCTCTCATCTGCCAAAGATGATATAGGCAATATCCTGCTACTATGAGATTTTCGAACAATCCTAGGCTTTATCTCAAGTTGCTCTGGTGTTTCAAATTCTTCGGCACAATCAGATATGGAACTTCGAGGCGTGCTGGGTGTGGCAAAACCAAGGTCTATGATTGTCTGTTCTTCAAGACCAGCATCCAACAATTGCTGGTTACTTTCTATACTAACCACCTTCAAAGCAAACCACTGCCCTTTCTTGATGCCATTAATACGCTGAACAGGCAACACTTTACCAAAAGCACCCTCACCCAGCCGCTGTTCATCGCTACAGACTAAATAAAGCGCCACTTCTTGCTGGTCATCGACCAATTCTTGGCGAACAAACACACCATAAGGAATAGTTTCAGGAAAAAATATACCGCCTAACTGCCTCACCTTGTCGGTGACTTCATCGGCTGAATATAAGCCAAACCTTTCATATTGGTAGGTAGTCAAGATACTATCTAATACTTCTGGGCTAACTAATAGCAGATCAGGATTATAAAGAAGATCAGGGGCAACTTGCTTGGGAAGGAAAGGAATAGCCATTAATGAATCAAGAGCCGGCTGAAATAGTCGAGTATGAGCCACGGGATTTACCTCTGAAGAAGCATTCTTATTATTTTTATGATCGGAGAATACCACAAAAATATTAAGTAAGACTTATCAGCTATAAATTGGTAACGCTTTGTCGCTTTTTGGGGCTTCAGCCTTAGCAATCACTGCAGGCTTACCTTCTGCAAGCACATTTTGAGTTACTTTAATGATAAAAAAGATAGGAAGGCCAATGAACAAACCATAGCCTATTAAATTAAACATAGCTTGCTTGAACATCTAAAGCTCTCAGGTATTAAGACTAATGCGAGGATCATACTCCTCGATTGGTAAGGAAGTAAAGAACTAGACTTTTCCTGACTCACAGCCCATAATCGGCGGCTTTCTTTTATGGTATGATTTTTATTGCAGGCTTATGCTTGCACGTACTATCTATTGCTGTTGCGTTTATGGAGGATCATACGTTGGTTAATCACGTTGTTGAACTTGCCGGCATCTACAAATCACTATCTGGCAATCCAATTTTAGAAAATATTAACCTAAACGTAAAAGAAGGTGAATTTTTAACCCTTCTTGGTCCATCTGGCTGTGGAAAAACCACATTGCTGCGCCTTATTTCCGGTTTTGAAGAACCAACTCAAGGCTACATCCGTATCGATGGGCAAGATGTGAGTGGTTTACAACCCTACCAACGCCATGTTCATACCGTATTTCAAAGCTATGCCCTTTTTCCGCACATGACCGTTTATGACAATATTGCCTTTGGCCTTAAGTGTCGCAAAGTGGATGCAAAAGAAATCCCTGATCGCGTAGAAAGCGTACTAAAAATGGTCAAATTGGAAAGATTTGCCGACAGAAAGCCATCACAGCTCAGTGGCGGCCAACAGCAGCGGGTAGCAATCGCCCGTGCAGCTGTTAACCGCCCTCGTGTACTATTGCTAGACGAACCCTTATCAGCATTAGACTACCGCCTACGCAAAACCATGCAAATTGAATTGAAGCAGCTACAACGCGAGCTGGGCATCACCTTCATTTTTGTAACACATGATCAAGAAGAAGCACTAGCCATGTCTGATCGCGTCGTCGTCATGCATGAAGGCCATATTGAACAAATAGGCACCCCGCGCGAGGTTTACGAAGAACCACGTAACTTAAATGTGGCAAAATTTATCGGTGAAGCCAATATCTTCCCTGGCGAAGTGATCGCCACTGATGAAAAGCTAATTACCATTAATATGCTAGGTAAACAGCGAATTGCAAAAGCCCACTATACCCATCAAGTCGGTGAAAAAGTGAATGTATTAGTTAGACCAGAAGACATCCGCGTTTGGAATTTAAATGAAATAGAAGACCCTAGCGAAATGCTACCCGGTACAGTGGAAGAAGTGATCTACAAAGGTACCACAGTAGATTTAATGGTTAGACTGACCAATCATGAGCTAGTAGCTGCCACTGAATTTTTTGATGAAGACGATGACAGACTAGAATATAAAATTGGAGAGTCGGTATGGATACACTGGGCCACAGGATGGGAGGTCATTTTACCTGATGAAACTTAATATCAGTTTCCGCGCATTCTCATTAACAACCGTTTGGTCTTGGCTATTTTTATTCGCCTTATTGCCATTTTGTCTAGTTGTCACAGCAAGCTTTCTATCGCACAACGAAAATTTATTCATCGGCAGGCCATTTACATTAGAAAACTATCGCCATCTCGGTCAATTAATCTACTTAAAGATATTTCAGAAATCATTTGTGATTGCAGGCATATCTACCCTATTTTGCCTACTCTTAGGTTATCCTTTTGCCTACATTATTGCACGCATGGAAGGTCCGCTAAAAAGTCTGCTATTACTTTTAGTTATCATTCCTTTCTGGACCAGTTCACTCATAAGAAGCTATGCCTTAATTGCGATGATTAAAGCTAAAGGTGTTATTAATCTCATTTTATTATCGCTGGGTATTATTCATCAGCCTTTATCCATGCTATTTACTAATACTGCCGTTATTATCGGTATTGTTTACAATCTATTACCTTTTATGATTTTACCGATTATGACGAATGTTGAAAAACTAGATAGCAACCTAGTCGATGCTGCCAAAGATTTAGGCGCCAACCCATTGACTACTTTTAGACGTGTGATTATTCCACTCACTATGCCAGGCATTATTGCAGGCTGTATCATGGTATTTTTACCAGCAATGACCCTATTCTATATTCCTGATATTTTAGGCGGTGCAAAATCAATATTGCTTGGCAACTTAATACAAAACCAATTCCTTATTGCTCAAGACTGGCCTATGGGGTCAGCGGTTAGCACTGTATTAACAGGTATACTAACCATCTTGATTCTTATCTATCTTTGGGTCAATCGTGGCAACAAGAAGGAATGGCTATGAAATTAACGTCTTTTGCTAAAACCAGCTATTTATCGTTAATTTATTTGTTTTTCTACATCCCCATCATTGTATTAATCATTTACTCATTTAATAACAGTCAATTTTCCCTGGTATGGCATGGGTTTACTTGGCAATGGTATCAGGATCTATTTACCGACAATGATTTATGGGAAGCAACCTGGCATTCTTTTTACTTAGGATGTACTGCTGCAACCTGTGCAACATCGATAGGCATGCTAGCAGCCATTAGCATCTATCGCTACCGTTTCCGCGGTAAACAATTCTTAAATGGTTTAGTTTTTATTCTGATTCTATCGCCTGAAATCGTAACTGGCGCCTCTCTTTTAATTCTATTTACTTCACTACAAATAACACTGGGTTTTATCACGCTATTATTGGCCCATATCACTTTTTGTATACCCTTCGTTATTGTCACCACCTACAGCCGCCTTGTTTCTTTAGATAAAAATATTTTTGAAGCGGCAAAAGATTTAGGTGCTAATGATTGGCTGATTCTAAGAAAAATTTTACTCCCTCTATTAGCACCTGCCTTACTAGCTGGTTGGCTATTGAGCTTTACCTTGTCTCTGGATGACGTCA
>CAYZRM010000062.1:5632-10658 GCA_964480845.1 uncultured Coxiellaceae bacterium
CCTGCCTTACTAGCTGGTTGGCTATTGAGCTTTACCTTGTCTCTGGATGACGTCATTATTAGTTACTTTATCAGCGGTCCAGAATTTGAGATTCTACCATTACATATTTTTGCCATGGTACGCTCAGGCATCAAACCAGAAATTAACGCTCTATGCAGCGTATTATTTTGCTTCACTTTGCTAATGGTTGTGATATCACAACTTGCATTGAAAAGGAAATAACATGAAAAAATTTGTATTGCTAAGCTTATTTAGCTTACTGTTAACCTCTCAAGCTCATGCTGATGAAAAAAAAATATTAAATGTCTATGGATTTAGTGGTGAGATTCCAGATGCTATTATTCGGCAGTTTGAGAATGAAACAGGCATAGAAGTCAATTTCTCCACCTATCAAAATAATG
Source organism: uncultured Coxiellaceae bacterium (assembly GCA_964480845.1). Lineage (GTDB taxonomy): Bacteria > Pseudomonadota > Gammaproteobacteria > DSM-16500 > DSM-16500 > Aquicella. The sequence goes on from CAYZRM010000062.1 coordinate 6,034, forward strand.
AAATTATGTATGCGAAATTAAAAGCCAACCCTAACACAGGCTATGATGTTATCATGCCATCAAGCTATTTTGTGGACCGCATGCGAAGACAAAATCTATTGGAAAAATTAGACGCAAAAAAATTACCTAATATAAAAAACTTGAACCCCGCGTTTTCCCACCCTGACTACGACCCTGAATTAGATGACTGTGTACCTTACCTCTGGGGCTTAACTGGTATTTTCTATAATAAAAAATACTACCAAGCTAACGAAGTAAAAAAATGGACAGCGCTTTGGGATAAACGCTTTTATGACCAACTACTCATGCTAGATGATACTCGTGAAGTATTTTCAATGGCATTACTATCCCTTGGATACTCAGCAAATGACACTAATCCTGAGCATATAAAACGAGCCTACTTAAAACTAAAAGATTTGATGAAGAACATCAAAGTATTTTCTACTGACACCGTCGTCTCTATTATGATTGATGAAGATGCAACGGTTGGTATGGCTTGGAACGGTGATAGCTATAAAGCTTATAGAGAAAATAAAGATATCCAGTTTGTTTTTCCAAAAGAAGGCTTTGTTATTTGGGTAGATAACTTTTCTATTCCAAAAAATGCCCCTCACAAAGAAGCAGCTTATACATTTATTAACTTTATGCTGAGGGCTGATATAGCAAGAAACAGTGCCCTGGCAACCAGTTACCCAACCACTAATTTAGCTGCACAAAAACTACTGCCACTTAACATTCAAAATAATCCTACCGCCTATCCACCTAAAGACATTTTAAAGCGTGGTCAATTTCAAACAGATGTAGGCGATGACACACTGGCCCTCTATGAAAAGTATTGGGAAGCACTGAAGATGAGCAATTAATCAGCCATCTTCAGTGCGCTTTATTGAGCATGCGAAGGCTTAGCAGTCGCAGTCGCTCGAACAAGCTTCTCATATAAATCATGATATATTGTCCGCACAACATCATTCCACGGCAATGATTTACTGGTAGATTGAATATCAATAAACTCAGCCAGCTTAGCTTTGATTTCACTCTCAGCCACACTCCAACACGTAATATTATGCTTCTTTTCCTTGACAGAACTTTCTGCAAATAAACAAAACTTAATATTATCGTACAGATGGAATAATACTTTATATATAGGCATTACTTCATTAACACATTTCACACTACTTAATTTCATTTTCTCATTAATTGGTGATGCCCATATCAGATTAGAAGCATATGACATTGCGGACCCAAAGTACGAATCACTTTTTGCCAATACCATATCACAATCTATATCACCAAGTTCTGCATAAAGAAGCTTTAATTTATTTCTAGCCTTTATTTCTCTTACAACTAATGCATTATCTTCTAACATACCACGAGCTAATCGATCTGGATCAAAAGCAATTAAAAAGCCCGTGATATCAACCAATAATTTCACTGAATCGGAGAAAGAACAGCTCAACTCCGCCTGTGCAAAACCAAACAATCCATGCAAATGAGATGCAGGAAAACGATTAATAAAATCCAACACCGCTTCTACACTAGATGTAGGCTGCGCTAACAAAACAACATTCATAGTATATTTATAAAAAACAGCATAGACATTGATTGCCTTGATATTATAATTTTTCTGCATTAGTCCAAATAAATAATTCAACACACGCGAATCTTCAGAGAATACAGCAAGTGCATGCTTGTTTTTATTTACAACCGTTAAAATACGGGCGATTGCCCCGCTACCAAATAAAGAAATGCATTCAAAGCGTTCATCCAATGAGCATGCGAGTAAATAGTTAACTAAATGACCAGCAAAGTGCGCATCTTTGATCTCTCGACGCAAAGCAACTGGGGCAGTAGCAACTTTTTTTAATAACTGAATAAATAGCTCTGGAGAAGCAGAGAATATTGGAGGGGATACTTTTGCATCCCTCTTAGAACCGCACAGCAGCACTGAATGATATCCACCAGGAATAGCATTGATAATATCAATAATTTCCTTTGGACTGGCACCAACTGCCAGCAGACTAGATAGAAAAGTAAGCTGGTGCGTTTCTACTAATGCTTTAAATGTATTATTGTGATCACTTTGCACTGTCTTCACCAGATATTCGGCCCATGTACCCGGCTTAAGCTGTATAAGTGCCTTCACTATTGCTTCCAAGTAATTGCTGTGTGGTGATAATGGTATTAAGTAATAAAGTAACTTATTTATACTGGTCATGAATGATGTTAGCGTATCAGCACGAATAAATGCAGCAAGCACATTGGGTGTCACACGCATCATAATATTTCTACTATCGATTGACCCTAAACGTCTGCGAAGCAAATCTGAAGATGCATTCCTAATTAAAGCAATAGTTGCCTCTTCACACAAGAAGTCATGATCAAGATAAGTGGCTTGTTGACCTTTCTCACTAGCAAGCAGATAGGCAATATTCTCTTCACTCATCAAGTTAATGCATTCTGTTTGTTGCAAAGGTGTTAATGCATGAATAAAGCTAGCAAGAATATCTAACTCACCAGCTTTGTTTTTCCATAGAAAAAAAGCATTGATTACGCCTGCCATGCTTTTAAAATTATCAAACAACTCAGGGATATTTGCATTTTCTGCAAGCAATCCTTGCTCTAAAAGCTTAAGATTTTGCTCCTGAGAATCGCCAAAAACAAATGACCACATGGCGCACTACCTCTATTATTTATTATTATTTTTATTAGGCATTTACCTTCATCATTATATACGGATTATACACTTCTGTCTTAAAATTAAACTTCTGATACAGGCCATGAGCATCCTCAGTCATCAAGAACCAACGAAAAATGCCTTTTAATTCATAATGATCAAAGATATATTTCAATAATGCCTGACCAATGCCTTTGCGACGATGGGGCTCATCAATAAACACATCCCATAAAGAGGCAAATTCTGATTTATCACTAATAACCCGTGAAAAGCCAATCTGCTTACCTTCATGTAACACACTGAAACATAAGGAATTTTCCACCACCAAAGGCAAACGTTCTGGCGGTAACCCAGTCGAATATTGGGAAGGGATACATAACAAGTTATACAAATAATCAAGATCTAGCTTTTCTTTGTTGGCAGTAAAGGTATATTCACCAAACGTGGCATCCGGGTAAGTGGGTCTGAAGGTCACAGCTAAACTTCCTCTCGATAGGCTATGCATATAGAATAAAGCAAATTCACCATATTGCCAAAAGGAATACCTGTGGCCAAACCAAAATTAACCTATTGCTGTCAAACCTGCGGCACACTTTATCCAAAGTGGACGGGGCAATGCACCGGCTGTCAGGAATGGAACACGATAGTAGAAGAAATTAGCCAACCTGTCATCGCTAGTGGCGCTCGCTTTCAAGGATATGCTGGTACAGAAGCTGTTCTCACTCGCATGTCTGAGGTTACCTTGACTGAAGATGTCCGTTTAAGTTCTGGCTCTTTGGAACTAGACAGGGTATTAGGCGGTGGCATTATTATGGGATCTGCTACCTTAATTGGTGGCGACCCAGGTATAGGCAAATCGACCATTTTACTGCAAACCATGGCCCATTTAAGCCAAACATTTAAAGTGCTGTATGTGACTGGTGAAGAGTCACCGCAACAAGTAACTTTACGTGCGAGACGACTAGGTTTACCGCAAGAACACTTATGGTTACTGGCTGATACACAAGTAGAAACTATCTTAGAAAAAGCCAGGCAAGAAAAGCCTAAGATTTTAGTGATCGACTCCATACAAACCATGCATACCGCTATCTTATCGTCTGCTTCTGGCTCTGTTGGTCAAGTACGTGAAAGTGCTATGCAATTAGTCAGCTTTGCAAAACAAACCGGAACCGCCCTCTTTTTAGTGGGGCATGTCACCAAAGAAGGCAGCCTTGCTGGCCCACGTGTTCTTGAACACATGGTGGATACCGTTCTCTATTTTGAAGGTGAGCAAGATAGTCGTTATCGAATGATCAGGGCTGTTAAAAACCGCTTTGGGGCAGTTAATGAATTAGGTTTATTTGCAATGACCGAAAAAGGCCTGAAAGAAGTGAGTAATCCTTCCGCTATTTTTCTTTCACGCGTAGAACAAGCAGTAGCTGGTAGTATCATTACCGCAACCAAAGAAGGCTCACGGCCTTTACTAGTCGAGGTGCAAGCGCTGGTCGATCAAAGCCATTTGGGCAATCCACGCCGATTATCGGTAGGACTAGACACCCAACGCTTATCCATGCTGCTAGCTATTTTACAAAGACAAAGTGGCATTGCAACCCACAGCCTGGATGTCTTTCTTAATGTGGTCGGTGGTTTGCAAATTACAGAAACAGCCGCTGACTTACCTATTTTATTCTCCATTTTATCTAGCTTCCGTAACCGCCCTCTACCACATGACTTATTAATATTTGGTGAAGTTGGACTAGCTGGTGAAATCAGACCTGTATCTGGTGGGCAAGAACGCTTGAAAGAAGCAGCGAAACACGGATTTAAAACGGCTGTCATTCCACAGGGAAATGCTAGCAAAAAAAATGTGGATGGCATGAAGGTGATTGCAGTGCAGTCATTGAAAGAGGCCATTGATTACTTTGATCAGCTCGCTTAATTTAGACACACTGCTGTCATTGCGAGCGTAGCG
>CAYZRM010000063.1:0-10578 GCA_964480845.1 uncultured Coxiellaceae bacterium
TTTGGGTGTTTGTAGCATCGCTTTATTACCCGTTTTTGCATCTAAATAAATTACCTGCACTGCTCGTGTTTGCTGTTTTTCATCTTTTGCAATAACTACAAGGGCAGGTAATTTTTCTTTTGCTTCATGATGGTAAACACCAGGATGATATCTATAGGTATTAGGAATAGGTCCATTAATTGTTCTATGCTTTCTTAAATAGTGCTCTGCTAATGTTCCACTAATTGCTTTAGTACCACTTTCAATTTGTTTAGCACGAGCCACTTTTTTAAGCTTTTCTTCATCCATTGGCTGATTATTAATAGATTGCTGTTTAAAGGATAACGTTTCGATTAAAGCTCCAATTTCCCTGGGAGAGTTCATTTTTATGCTAAAATGATAATCAGACATTCCAATCGACATCATTGCATATCGATATAATGGCCTATTTTTTTGTATTGGGTGTGAAAGCCTATTGAAATCGACCGTATTATTTGACCATTTTAAATAGTTATCTAATTTTTTAAATTGGGGCATTCCGTCAATGCTATCTTGTTTGATTAAGTTCAGTAATGACTTTTTAGTATCGTGATAGGCATCATCCCAGATTAGTAGATCATTCTTTCTTGACTTGTGTTTTTCTGCTTGTTTTTGTACGGTATAAAAATTTATACGGTGATTTTCTTCTAAATAAGAGAGCACATTTGAAATATTTCTATTCTCAAATAATGCATTCATTTCCATGCTTTCTTTTGTGTCTAAAAGACTACTTGCTAGGTAATCGCGCTTTGCAATTAAACGGTTAGCTTTTTCTATTTCTTTAACTGACGTGGATTTTCCTGCTTTTTGCTTTTCAAAAATACGCCCCCACTTCCTTCCAACTAAGCGGTTTGTCTGCTCGTATTGTGTTACTGATCGTAAAAATGACTTTTCTTCTTTGTCAAATTCAACAAATAGGATCTGTCTCTGTGCATTCTTTGCATCAATTCTCAATTGCTTCCAGCTAATGCCAGACTCGATAATAGCAGGATGATATAAGCGAGGTGCATGGACAATGTCTTTTGATAAAGCGAGACGCGCAGAAAATAGTCCCTCTGATAATGCCACTTTATATTGATTAACCTGTAATAGGCGACTGTGTTTTTCGGCATAATCTTGTAATTTGAACCATCTTGCCTCAGCCTGTTTCATCATTTTTTCAGTGGGTATATTGAGGCCAATTAAAGTTGTTGCTCTCCCAATGTGGAAAAAATCCAAGCTGTCGCTAAATTGATCAGCATGATGATAAATATCATGGGCCAGTGCATTCCGCTCATTGAGTTTTTCTTTAAAAATTTGTAACTTCCCGGGAGGCAATGAGGTCATACTCTGGCTCATTCCCCCAATTTCCCTGGTCAATTTCTGGTATTTTTCGACGCTATAAAAGTCACGGCGCTTCTCTGGTGATAAGGAGGCTAATTTTTTCCGCCTTATATGTGCATTTGCTTGTTGCTGTATGTGCAAGATGTCAAGGTTGGCTTCTTTAATTGCCCGATAATTTGATTTAATAGTTTCAATTAGGGTTGCAGCAAACCGGTCTCGATGGAGCGTTTTACCTGATGCTACTAAGTGCTGGTATTGTTCTATTTGCTTTCTACTTGCATGCATATTTGCCTGAGAAATGAGCTTATTTGTATCGATTAAGGCATAGGTTAAAGCTCGCTCGTATTTCCCTGGATCTGCCGCAAGGATGGCAGCACAAGCGTCTCTCAATTGCGATGTTTTTATGAATTGTTTGTATTCTTCTGTCGTTATTAAAAGAGCATTTTCTGGCGTATTATATCGTAGTTCATTAATACCAAGGGCAAACATTTTAGCTTGCAATGCGGACCATGCCATACCAAAAGCACGGTTTGAATCGACATATGCGGCAACTTGCCTAGCATCTTCGCGACGCTGTTGATCATATTCAGCTTTCTCAATACGCTGCACCTGTTCTTGTTTTTTTCGCCAATATCCTTCAGGGTTTTGCATTTGCGTAATTTGGTCTGAAACAGATCTTTTTAAGATTGCTAATTTTTGTACTAATTTTCTAATGATATTGTCTGAGGCAACATCAGATATATTAATACCTCGTCGGCGCGCAAAAGCGAGAGGATAATCTAATAAACTGTCTTTTAGTGCAAAGCGGCTTAGCGCCTTGCTCAATAGCTGGAGGGTATGATAATCCCTTTTGCTTGCGTATAAGTTACATGACTCGCGATGTCGTGTCATTGCAACATACGCTAAATTACGATTCCAGCTGGATTTACCCACGTAGACATAAGCATGACTAATAGTGATACCTTGTGTTTTATGAATAGTAGCAGCGTATCCATGTGTGAATTGATTATACTTATTAGGATCTAATCGAACGGTTGTCTGGGGATCTCCATCAAGCTTAGCTTGGATTTCTAGGACAGTACCTGATTCACTGATAATGACTGCCTCAATTGTTGCAAACTGCCCATTCCGTACACCCAATGTTTTATCATTTTTAAGAAACAGTATCCGGTCACCCTGACTAATATTAATGTTGCCTTTCTCAGTTTTGATAGTATGCCCAGGTGATATCTCGCTATTAGCAATACGCTGCTCGCGAAGGGTGATATTAAGTTGTTTGACATCTTCGTTATTGTGGGTGATTACCAAATAGTCTTTGAGTGTTTCTGGATTGCCATTTCTTGCACGATCCCAGTCATTAACTAGCTTTGAAATTGCATCATTAGGTGTCTTTTCTAAATGTATACAGCCCTTTTGATTATACTTTTGAAGGCCTTCCTCAATCTTTCCGGTCGAAAAATCCATGGTGGCATTACGCTGCCATTCTTCTTTCTGGCGATAAACAGTTTGGATTTCCGCAAACCCAACGCGTTCTAATAATGCTCTAAAGCAAGCACCAGGACCTACTGGTTGAAGTTGGCCTGGATCACCCACTAAAACTAGCTTAGCCCTTGCTGCTTGGACTGCTGCCAATACAGCATGCATTGACTCACTATCGGTCATTCCTGCCTCATCCATAACAATGACGTCATTGTTATGTAGTTGCAAGTTGCCTTCTTTAATAGCGTAATTAAAAGATTCGATAGTTCTTGAATCAATGCCAGCGTCTTTTACTAGCCCATCAGTAGCGATACCAGATAGTGCTACACCCATTACTCGTGCACCGTTTGCCTCCCAGATGGCTTTTGCTGCACCTAACGAAAAACTTTTTCCTGTCCCAGCACGTCCTACCATACATGAAATAGCATTCACTTTGGTTATGTGTTTAACAGCACTTAACTGCTCTGGGGTTAGTTGCTTGCCTGTTTTCTTCTCATAATTTGCGAGGGTTGCTTTGACTTGTCTGGATGTGATACTAAGATGACCACGTTCTCTCAGTATATCCGCAAACTGTTGGATGTCATTCTCAATGCCAATCATTCTATGTGTTGTAAAGCGGTCTCGACCATCTTCACCTGCGCCTAAGCTAACAAGTTCAGGCGATGATCTAACCTGGTTCATCGCTATAGAAAATTCATCAGCGTGCTGTGTATATGCTGTTAATGCTATTGCTAGGTCTCTTTCGCTAAAGACAGCTTCCCGCTTTTCTATAGCGCTAAATATCTCATTCAGTTTTTCTGGCGTTAAGATATTATTCTGTTTGTCAGCCAGCACTTCATTTTGGCAGTCATAGGTATGGGATATTGATGGTATGAAAGCAGGTTGTGCTTTAAATTTCCCCTGATCATTTATATACCGACCAAGCTCGGCGGAAATATTATATTGGGTAAATGTAGGCTGTTGCTTAGTTATTTTATCTAACAAAATAGAAGGGTTGGATGCTATCAAAGAAATATTTTTTTGTTGAATGACGTGCGCTGCTTGCATAATTTCAGTGGGGATGCCACGCGTCGCCATATCTGATACCGCTTTTCCTAAATGGGTAGATGGGATTAATTCAATCCCTTGATCTTTATAAGATCGGTGGTCAATTTGGATATCATATTGGTGCATTTGCAGGTGGAAATTTGCATATTCTGCCCACTTTGTTCGCCATTCAACGAGTAGCGCTTTGCTATTCCAGTCGGTAACTTTTTTACCAAATCCCTCTGCTGTTAATTCGCGCATAGTTAACATCACATGCACATGGGGGTTGCCAGCATCCCAATGTATGGACCAGTCTGCTACCATGCCGCGTAAAGTGAATTGATTATTAATAAATTCACGAGCTAGTTGAATAGATTGGGTTTCATCTAACTCTATAGGTAATGCAAATTCAACTTCTCTAGCAAGTTGTGCATCAATACGATTTTCTGAGCGCTCAACTTTATTCCATAATTTTTCTGCAGATCGGTCGGGATCATTAGCATGTGAAGTTATTATGCTTTTTAGCCAATCTGGCGCATTATTAGGGTAGCTTATCTCTTTATGGATGACGCCTGATTTCTTACTGAAGTTCCATTTTTTATTTTCTTGTTCATCAAGCAAAGCCGTTGCACGACGATAAGCAGCGGATGCAACCGCATTCTGTCCTTTTGAGCGACCGATAACTTTAACGTGCAAGTGGTAAATAGCCATGCCCGCATATTATCAAAAATAACCCATGTTGCGCTAGCAACATATAAGTGCGCATTTAGATAAATGGCTTGATGAGTAAAGATATGATTGATATGATCGCCTTCATTAAAGAAAGGGAACAATGATGTCAGATTATTCAAGTAAGCTAGCTTCTATTGCTGCAAAAAAACAAAAACTATTAGAAGAAGAAAGCCGCTTAGTAGAAAAGCGCAAATGTGAGATTAGCAACGCAGCGGAAAAATTTGGATTACTCACTGCATCAGATGAGTTCATCACTGGCTTATTTATTGAAGCTGCGAAAGCTTTCCATGAAAAATCTGAGCGGGCAAAAGGATGGGAAAGTGACGGCATTAACTTCATCAAAAATAAAAAGCAGCACGTACAAACAACTTAAAAATGTTCGTGCTGCCATTTCTGGTCTTAATAGAAAACATGCGCGTATGAAATTATTAGAACGTAAACAAGATACTCGTCAAAAAATTCAGTGGGGCGGACTCATTAAAAAGGCTGGTCTTGAAGCTGAATCAACCGCTGTTATATTTGGATTGCTTCTTGAGGCTGCTGAAATATTGAATAGTGAGAAGAATGACGCTATGCGTTCTCAGTGGCGTATCAAAGGCGATCTAGAACTTACGGCAGATAAGATTATAAAAAAAGAATAGTGATTCTTCCCTTTTAATCCCAAGTGAACAACGGAAGAAGCTTTGAAATAATCTGCTCACGTTTCACAGGCCCCCAATAACGAGAATCCCATGAATTGCTTGCATGTGTGCCAATAAGCCAGTATCCAGCTGTGTGATATTGCCCATAAGGAAAATTTGGGAGCTTTCGATTTTCAGAATCATGCGAAGTAACGCTTAATAAATAGAATGAACTGTTTATTGCCAAGCCTCGACTATTAAAAGAAACATTATCTTCTGGGATAGCCAATACTTCCTTAACTAAAGGAGAAGATTTTCCACAAGCCATACCTGGTAAAATATAATGTCTACTCAAGCCAAGTCGCTCGCTTTTTGAATCTAAGCAGACTAGAACAATGTCATTTCTTTTAATACTGCCATACTGCTTTAAATAGATGCCTTTAGGCATGCTATCTGTCACATTGATAACCAAATATCGCTGAGCAAAATACCCGCACAACATAAAAATAAGAGGCAGAATGAGATACATTATTCTGATTTTTTTAAACATTACGAATGCCTCTACTGGCTTTATAGATTAGTTCTAATGGTATTTTAGTAAGCAGGAAATAACTAGTAGTTCTTTCCTGCTTACATATTTCTTCACTCTAAGTGAGCGGCAAGAAAGCCCCCTACAGAAACAAATATTGTGATAAATATCCATATAAAAACTAGAGTGGGGCTCAACGTTAAATCCTTTGCAGCATAAATAAATATATACGCGCCAGGAAAATCATATAAATACTCCATTAATTCATGTCTATAGAAAGCCAACAATAAGGTGGCTATAAAGCTAAATCCTCCCGCTAATAAAATTTTATTTGACAATGTGTGTAAATTAAAAACCATAAAAAACTCCTTTTTATTGAGATTATTCGTTAAATTTTAAAATTACTGGCGCACATAAAAAGACCGGCCATCTTTTTTACGGCATAAAATTGAATACAATAGAAAAATATAAAAGTGCTAAGATTTGAAGGAATCTCAAAGAATAACTACTGAGTAGAATACCCCCATAAATAGGGTATAGCATGAGCATCTATAGATGTGATTAGAGTTTCATCATGCATGCTAATCTTGGCCAGTTTAATTCGTATAGCTAACCGACTAGCCTGATGCTACCAGAGTTATTATTCATGTCAAATCTTATCAATGTTCATTTTTTGTAGCAATGACATACCAATAACTGCTTGACAATAAATACAACCAATATAAGATTCAAGATGAATCTTATATTGGTTATAAGGAACGTCAGTCATGAGTCAATTTAGTCTTTCACTCAGTAAGCTTATAGCTAATCTTATTAAGCAACCTGACAAAGAAGAATATATCTCTCTTCCAGATGAAGAAATAAAACCCACCACCATTAGATTAGATCCAGCTGTTAGAAGATTTTGCAATGATCAATCAGAAAAACTTGGCTTATCAATCCAAGCATTTATCTCCATGACATTAAAAGGGGTCATGCTTGAAAGCACTAACCCTGTCCAAACTACATTTCAGCTTATGTACGATCGTTTTTTTGAGCTATTTAGCGAACATCATATTGCTTTATCCGACATTCCATCTGTACTTTCACAAAGCAATATTACACGCTCTATGCTGGCAGATAAGAACAGGGTAATCGATTTTTTAAGTGACGATTTTATAAATACATTAAAAGATAAATTTAATGTATCTCCTAGCTGGCTAAAAGGGGTAAAAGATGCAAGTGTGTCTATTAACCATATTGAATGGTATAAAAATATTGATCAATATTGCAGCTATATAATTAAATTAAAATCTGAGGGACTTAATCCTCATTTGATGTTTATAAAATCAGCAATTACAGATCTATCAAGTACAGAACATGCTGATCATGGTAATAACGAAGTTATGCCTATTATCCGCACCGAAAGGAAGTATTTAGATAATCACTACTATTGCTATGAAGTTGGTACAGTTGGTGATTGGGGTTACTGGAGAGGTCGAACTCACTTAAAATGTATCGCATTATTTTGTAAAATATTTAATATTTCTAATGACGGGTACACACTCGAAAATAAAAAATTCCGTCAATTAGCATGCCAGGAAAGACTAGCATCGTCATTTCTACCTAGATTTATTGGTCGCACTTGGTCACCTGATAATTATGTATGCCTCCATGATAATAATGGTCGCGAATGTAAAAGCAGTAAAGACATGTATGAGGTTTATTCTGAATTTTATCAGCATAAATTAGATAAATTGCTAATGAATTATAATAGTGATCGCTTTCGATACGAACTAGACTTAATTAGCAAGAAATACAATGAACTCCAAAAAAATATTGATATTAATATAGAAAGCACCATAAAGGCCTTTAATGAAAAAATCAGCTAATCAAATCACTCATGCGCATGATCGATTTTTTAAACAAGCAATGGCTAACAAGCAGGTAGCAAAAGAATTTTTTGAAACAAAACTACCGGTTGATTTATTAGCCAGCATTGATTTAAATAATCTGGATATGCAATCAGGCAGCTATGTGGACGATATGCGACAAGAATCAATCGCCGATATCCTATATAAAACGACAATTGCTGGCCATGAAGGCTACCTTTACCTAGTTGTTGATCATCAAAGCACACCTGATCCATTAATGCCATTTAGAGTATTACGCTATACATGCAATATTATTGCTAAATATTTAAGCGATCATAAAGCAGCAAAATCCATTCCTATGATCTTGCCCCTTGTGGTCTATCATGGGAAAACAGCCTGGTCTTACTCAAATAATATTAATTCGCTAGTTGATGCCCCAAAAGAACTAGTAGATGCGTATTTTTTAAAACCTTTTTCACTGATAGATTTAACCAGCATAGATGACGATACTTTAAAACAAAAAGCCTGGTTTGGGGCCATGGCTTTAACATTAAAGCATATTTTTAATGCCAATATGTCCCCTCATCTCATTGATATTATTCAGTTATTTAAAAAGATAGATGAATCTGGTGGGCAATCTTTCATAGAAGTCACTATTCGGTATATACTTGATCGAGGGGAGCTACCTAATAAGCAGGCTTTTTTTGAAGCAATACAAGCTGAGCTATCCCCTGAAACTGGAGAAAAATTAATGACAATTGCAGAACAATTAAGGCAAGAAGGTAGGCAAGAAGGCCAGGAATTTGTGGCAGCACAAATGCTATTAAAAGGTATGGATATTAATGAAGTAGCTGAATTAACACAGCTCCCCATAGACCGCTTAAAAGCACTCCAAACTAAGCAAACACACTAACTTTAGATAATGCTAATTGGCTACCCTGTGGTGGCCCACAAACAAAAATAAAGTCTAAGAAGTCACGCTCAGATAACTGTCGTTGCCGTAAAAAAACAACCATTTGTTATACATAGTAAAACGATAAAAAAGAGGATGGGCGACTTTTAAATTGATGTTCTATCGCATTTTGAATGAGTGAGACGAGTCATTCTCGGCAAGTTTATCTTCTTCTAGTTGCTTGATATACCAGCCTGGTAATTCTGGATCATTCTTGCTATTTACAGTGCTTGAGAAGCTAGCTTCATTCTCCTCTTTAGGTGGCGGGGTGGTGTCCTTGTTTTTATTAGCAGTCATGGGCGAGGTTAGCTGTGATGGTATAGTCATATTTTCGGTAAGTATTGGTGAAGATGGTAATGGTTCTACTTCTTTTTTTATATTTAAAATATCAGTGACTAGCTTGCCATTTACCTTGTGATCTAAATAGCCGCCTTCTTGCAGTTTTAAAGCGATTTTTTTACCAAGAAACTCTGCATCAGGACCTGTGGCAGAATGTTGGCAAATTTCATTTATTCTTCCTTCAATCGATTTAAAATATAGCTCAATCATTAAATTGGCGGCAGATTCATTTTTGCTAGGTTTTGAATACATTCTTAAAGATCCATTTTTTTCTGTAGATATCTCTATATTCTTATCCAAATTTACAATCTCAATTCTTTCTTTTTCGTAAGAAATTGATAGGCTCGGATATTTTTTCATTATCTGAACTCCCCACTCTGAGCTTAAATGGTGAGTTAATTCACTAGTTATATTGAATGGCAATAGCCGACGCTGTTTTTCATCGTGACAAAATCCTGTCAGCAGAGATGCTTTATTTTCTTCATCTTTAATAAATTTTTCTAATGTATTTTTTTCTGCTGTTAGCATGCAATATGTTTTGTATGAACTACTTCCTAGCCCATCTAATATCAAGCTAAACCTATCACTTTCATCAAAAGCTTTATTTATAAAGTCAGTATGCTCATCCATTTTTTCTTTTTCTTTATCTAATAAAGAAGTCATGTTATGTGCATTATTTCTATTGGCTTGAGACATTATTTCTTTGATACTTTTTTCTACTGAATCTAACTCAGCTTGATGGTATTTCATATCTGTAATAGTTTTCTTTAAAAGCTCATTGAATTTTTCGCTCTCTTCAAGTTGTTGATGATATTCGCCTGATAATTCAGAAAATCCTGGATTTTCTTTTTTTAGTAAAGATAACTTTTGATTTATTTCAGATAAACGGCTACGAGGAGTGGGTTGATTAGATGGCATATATTCTCCTAGGCTATATCTATATTCTATCAGACCCCATGAACAATATGATTAAATAATGTATAATTATATTAACATTGGATAACTTTTTGATAGATAAGGTGATGATATGAATGGCAGAAATAAAGATATTAGTGAAATGACAGCGGAAGAAAGAAAAGCTTATTTAAAAGAAATAAGAGAGCAAGCTAACCAAACAATAAATAACACTAGGGACGCTTTTACCCAGGCTGACGACAAAATTAAGACCCTCAGTCAAGAGCCTAAGGCTGCCTCACCATCTACTTCAGGTGTCTTTAGCCAAACTAAAAATAATCAGCCTTCTGTTAAAGAAGAGCAAAAAAAAGGCCCTAGTAACAGGGGTGGCTGCAATATTTTATAACGCTAATCCGGCAACTAGTTACTGTGGTGGTTGTCGGTATTTCAATTAACATATTGCTTAAGATCATTACAAGCCTTTGTTGGAAAGAATTCAGTTATGCTAAACTCAGCCACGTGATGTACATAAAATGGATCTCTTTTTATAAATTCTTCCAATAGCGCTTTGTTACTCAATGAAGAAAGTATAATACCGCCTGTGCGCGGATTTTTTCTCCCTGCTAATAGAAAATAACCTTTATTAAACCCCTCTTCTAAAAATTCACGATGTGCTGCAAGGTGTTCTTCAACAATAGTAATTGACTTAATGTAATCTAGCGAAATAATAAACATCGTTCTTGCTCCTAGTATTCCTGTAATACATCTTACCGGCCATCAGAAAAATTCAATATAATTATTGCGTTATTAGAT
>CAYZRM010000064.1:0-10519 GCA_964480845.1 uncultured Coxiellaceae bacterium
CAGTAAAAAGGTTCATGAGTGAGTTGCTTTTATCAAAGATTGGGTTTCTATCAAACCACCAATGCAGGATTAAAAAGCAAATGCCCGCAATTTTTAACAAAATAAGCATGAGTTTTAAAATGCCGATGAATACCATTTTAATATCAGCATTTTCTGTTGTTTGTCCGAAAGAACTCATTTCTTGTTCCTATTTAAAAGGCTTATGTGATGAATAGTATATCAAAAAAAATAGTACGGAACTCAAAAAATATTGTGATGGTTAGTCTGTATGTTTCTTTCGTTGTACTGCCATTTTTAATATTTTCATATTTATTTCCTGATTTATTGAAGCACTACTTATCAGTTATTGAGCAGCATGACTGGGTGTTTCGTATAGCAAGATGGATAATTATCCTACTTATTATTTTGTTATGGCCAAAGATCATCGACCGAATGGGGACATATTTTGATTTTCCGCTTGAAAAAATTGCTTATTGGAAGCGACAAACAGGACGAATTGCACTGTGGTTGATAATGTTTGAAGCAATTGTTGTTGAAAATATTGTGGGTAAATTAATTCACTTATTGTAGGAAATGAATATGACAACGATGCAGCAACCACTAGAGGCATTACTCAGACCGCCTGTTGAATGGCTAACAACTATCACTGCATGCTTAATGGCAGGTATTTATTTGATATATCCACATTTCTTATTGCTGAATCAAATGCAATCTAAGCTATTTGCACTATCTTTTATAGTATTAGGTGGATATCGATTCAAGCAAGGTTATCGTGTATATCGCTATCAAAAAAACTTAAAGCAAATGCCATCTTATACGATGACATCTGATCAATTACCTGTTAGTAAACGCAGTATTTTTCTAGGGAAGGGATTTTTATGGACCCCACAGCATACACAACGGCTAAGAGATCTAGACCTACCTTATAATTTACATTTCAAAAGCTTATCTCGTTTGAATCAATGGTCTCGTCAAAAGGAGTTAGCATGGGAAAATCATCAATGGCTACATAAACTTGTTCCATTTCTCAGAAAAGATCATTGGTTAAATCCATTTAGGCCACTTCCATTGATAGGGGGAGAGCCTTGCTTGCATGGTGTATCTGAAGAAGAAAGTGATGTCTTCATTAGCTTGGCAGATAGGGCGGGGCATATGGCTGTAATTGGCACAACAGGGGTGGGAAAAACTCGCTTTGCTGAGATATTAATTGGTCAAGATATTCGAAGAGGTGATGTTGTTATTGTGTTGGACCCAAAAGGTGACGCTGATTTATTAAAACGAATGTACATAGAAGCAAAAATGGTGGGTCGCGAGAAAGATTTACTGGTATTTCACCTAGGGTTTCCACAGCTATCTGCCCGATATAACCCAATTGGCTATTTCACAAAGATTACTCAAGTGGCAACACGAGTGACAAATGCTTTGCCTACCTCTGGTAATGCTGCCTCTTTTAAGGATTTCGCATGGAAATATGTCAATCTAGTTGCTAAGGCTTTAGTAGCGATGGGTGTGAAGCCTACCTATAAAATCATTAGTTTTTATATCACCAGGCTGGATTATCTTTATATCAAATACTGTGAATACTATTTCCCTATCCACGATAATAACTATGAAAATTGGTTAGATATATTTATTCAGGAAAATACCAAAGAAACAAAAAATGGCATAATACAACCAAAAAGAATTAAGGCTGTGCATGCTTATACAAGGGATTATTTAGAACGTAAATACAATAAAAATATTGAATTTATAAAGAATGATATTGTAGCGGACTTGTTTAGTGCTAACTCTTTAGATAAAACCTATTATGACAAGATAACCTCATCTATTGGCCCATTGCTAGAAAAATTGAACTCAGGTGAAGTTGGTGATCTTCTATCGCCTAACTATGATGATATTGACGATAATCGACCGATATTTGATTGGTTACAAGTGATACGCCATAAAAAGATCGTTTATATTGGGATGGATGCGATGACAGATACCGTGGTTAGTTCTGCGGTTGGTAATGCTATTTTGTCGGATATGGTTTCCGTGTCTGGTCACATATACAAGTATCAACTCAACCATGGATATAGCACTCTCACTAATGATTCTTCATTCCCACAAGTCAGGATTCATGCAGATGAATTCAATGAAATTATTGGTGATGAATTTATACCCATTTTAAATAAGGCTAGGGGATCTGGTTTTAATGTCACGGTATATACACAAACATGGTCAGATGTGATTGCACGCTTAGAGTCAGAATCTAAAGCAGGCCAGGTAGCTGGTAATTTAAATAATATCGTCATGTTTCGAACCAAAGAATCTAAAACGGTCAATATGCTTTTGGAGCAACTACCGACAGTTCCTGTTTTAAGAGTAATACCAGCATCTAGTAGTGCTGATACGGCACATGGTGAGGATGGTGTTTATTACCGTTCTACCAACGAAGATAGATTTGCTCACAGCGATCAACGATTAATTGAACAAAATGATGTGCTGAATTTGCCAAAAGGCCAAGCCTTTTGTTTAACTGAGGGTGGAAAATTATACAAGTTAAGAATGCCCTTGCCCAAAACAACCGCAGTTGATCTCCCGCCTTCACTACAACAGCTAGCAGACAATATGAAAATGCAATCAGAAAAAAGGGGAAACGAGCATGACAATTAAAGAACTTTATATTTGTGAAAAACCGTCACAAGCGCGGGATATTGCAAGAGTATTGGGATGTAATGAACGTCAGGAAGGATTTTTAAAGCAAGGCGATGTTGTGGTGACATGGTGCTTTGGTCATTTATTAGAAACAGCAAGTCCTGATCATTACTGTGAAAATATTAAACCATGGCGTTTAGACATTCTTCCTATTATACCTGACCAGTGGAAAATGCAGATTAAAAAAGAAAGTAAACAGCAAGTCACAATCATTAAGAATTTATTGAAAGAGGCTGAGACTGTCATTATTTCAACCGACGCTGATAGAGAAGGCGAAGTGATTGCCCGTGAATTGTTAGACATGTTTAAGTTTAAAGGGAAGATAAAACGTTTATGGCTATCAGCCCTAGATGATGCCAGTATCAAAAAAGCCTTACAGAACATTAAGTCAGGTGAATCCACTCAAAACTTATATTTTGCGGGTTTGGGTAGGCAACGGGCAGACTGGTTAATTGGAATGAATATGACCATGGCGGCGAGTGTTGCTTTTGGTCGTTATGGTGAGGGAGTTCTTTCTATTGGTCGTGTGCAAACGCCCACTTTGAAGCTGGTTGTTGATAGAGATAATGCTATAGAGAGTTTTACTTCAAAGAAATACTTCGAATTAGTGGCAACTTTTGAGACAGGAAAAAAAGAGAATTTTACTGCAAAATGGCATCCTTCTGAAAACTATACAGATGATGGATATATTTTAGATAAAAGTATAATAGAAACAATGAAGCGTAAAATTCATGGACAAGTGACAACCGTTGAACAATTTGAAGATAAAGAAAAAAAGATAGCACCTCCTTTATGCTTATCACTTTCACAGTTGCAGAAAATAGCATCCAGCCAGTTAAATTTATCCGCTAAAGAAACGTTAGATACGGCTCAATCACTCTATGAGACGCATAAAGCAATTACTTATCCAAGAACAGACTGCGGCTATTTACCTGAGAGTCAGTTCAGCGAAGCTGTCAGCATCATAGAACAACTAAAATCCAACCTTATTTTTCAACCTATCGTCAGTGAGTGTGACCTAAATTATCGTTCACCTGCTTGGAATGATAAGAAAGTGACAGCTCACCATGGCATGATTCCAACCATCAAACAGGTTGACGTAAATAGAATGTCTGATAAAGAAAAAAAGGTGTATGAGTTAGTCTGTCGCTACTACCTTGCTCAGTTTCTTGGTTCATATGAATATGCTGAACGTAGTGTTTTGCTTAATTGCTGTGATGAAAAATTCAAGGCAAGCAGTCAATCGCCATTAAAATTAGGATGGAAACGTGCATTATCTAAAACGGATGAAAAAGAAATAGAGTCTGATGAAGAGCATTCTATCATACCTTCACTACATAAAAATGAATCAGTAGATAAGGTAGGGGATAAAATACTAGATAAAAATACCAGGCCACCAGCTAGGTTTACGGAGGGAACTTTAATTGATGCGATGAAATCGATTAGTAAATACATAAAAGATAATGCGCTTAAAAGCATTTTGAAAGAAACAGCAGGTATTGGAACAGAGGCGACGCGTGCCGCTATTATCGAAACATTATTCAAGCGTAATTATTTAGAAAAGCAAGGAAAACTAATTCATGCGACTGAAAAGGGTAAAAAACTCATTTCTCAGATTCCATCAATAGTCTGTGATCCCATTTTAACTGCTCAGTGGGAACAAGCACTTGATCAAGTAGCCGAAGGGCAGTTACCTTTGCCTACTTTTACCGAACAACAAAATCAGTTGCTGAATGAAATGTTAAGCGGTATTATATCTGAACATGCTTTAAAAGATACAACTTCCAATCCTAGTAGCTATACATGTCCGTGTTGCCACAAACCATTATTACGTCGCCAAGCGACTAAGACTCAATCTTTTTTTTGGGGATGCAAAGGCTATCCCACTTGTCGCTTTACGGCAAATGACCGTAATGGGTCTCCTATTTTTATTGAAAAAACGTTAACTTAAAAGGGAACAACCTATGAAATTCTTGAGTAAAAAAATTATTTCTATCACTTGTAGTATTGCTTTTTTATCGGGCTGTGCCTCTATTGATCCTTACACCGGCCAGCGAACAGCTAGTGATGCAACGATAGGTACCGGAATTGGTGCGATTAGCGGGGCAGCAGTCGGTGCATTAATTGGCGGCGAGCGAGGGGCTTATATTGGGGCTGGAATAGGTGCATTAGGTGGCGGTGCGATTGGCTACAACATGGATAAACAAAATGCTGAATTACGCCAAGCACTCGTTGGCTCTGGTGTACAAGTGAGAAAAGTTGGCAATGCTATTCAGCTTATTATGGCATCCGATGTCACCTTTGCGACTAATCAAGCCAGCATTCAAGGTGATTTTTATCAAACCTTAGACTCTGTTGCCGTGGTATTCAAAAAATACAACAACAATACCATTAACATTGTTGGCTATACTGACAACACCGGCAACCCATCCTACAACCAACAACTTTCTGAACAACGCGCGCAAAGCGTTGGCAGCTATTTAATTTCCCGTGGGGTTTCCTCAAACCGCATTTACACCAGCGGGCAGGGACAACGCAACCCCATCGCATCTAATGCAACCTCACAAGGTCGCGCCATGAATAGACGGGTTGTTATTACACTAAAACCATTATCCTAGAAGGGGTGTGAGTATGCGATTAATAATTAATATAATGATGTCAATTTTTGTTTCAATGGCAATCATTTCTTGCTCTAAACCAGTAAAAACGGTTGCCTATTTTGAAGAGCATCCTGAAGAAATTATGATAGAAGCAAAAAGGTGTGTAGAAGATGCTAAAAATAAAATTGATATTGAAAAAGACAAAACTTGCATGAATGTGATTGCAATTGAAACAGCTAGATGTACACGTAAAATGAGCTTTTTTGGCAATCCCTTTGGAGTCGATTGTCATAATCCTGTTGATATGATGCAGCTAGCTTACAATGGATTTTAACGGGGACGGATGAAATGAATCCTATGAATTTATCCATCTATATAAGTGAATTAAAAAATCTTGTTAGTTGCCCACATGACACATACCAGCAGTTATATGCTGGTATGTTGAATCAATTTGTTAATTATTACAAAGAT
Organism: uncultured Coxiellaceae bacterium; assembly: GCA_964480845.1. Classification (GTDB taxonomy): domain Bacteria; phylum Pseudomonadota; class Gammaproteobacteria; order DSM-16500; family DSM-16500; genus Aquicella. The sequence continues at coordinate 5,769 of CAYZRM010000064.1, forward strand.
AACGTGGATGTTTCTGTAGATAATCAACTATTATTGACTTTAACAACACTAAAGTTAAAAAGAGGAATATTTCTACCCAGACAATCAGAAATAGAAGTTATTTCAGAAGCCGAACCTCAGTGGACATATGCTTTATTTTTGGTGAGCCTGTTTTGGGGCATATCTAACAAAAATATAGAATCAATTGAAGCAATAATGGGTACACAGGCGATAGCATGGATAAAAGGTAACGATAGCCTATATCGCCTATTTTGTCATTCAATATCGGGTGAAAATAATACGGTAAATGATCTGACTAATATTGTTAGAAAAGCTGCAAAAAAATTAGATTTATCCGAAAAATCTACATTAGTAAAACCATCAGAAAAAATTGACTCCAATCAAACAAATATTATTGACAGCCTAATAAGTTGGTTAAAACAACACATTAATAACGTAGACGAGATATTTTTATTAGAGGATGGATTGTTTATAAGCAAGTCTATGTTAGTAGACCATCCTAATTTTGAAGAAATACGTTCACATTCTGACTTGATATGTAATATAGATATCTCACCTGTTAACTTTACTGATAGACGTATCCTCTCTGGTTACGTGATAAAGAAAGAAAATTTACCCAGCGATTTGTTAAACCTGCCGACTAATTCAACTTACCAAAAACATATGACGTTATAAGGGCATGATATGCTAAATAATAAACAGATAGATGTAATACCTGATCAAAAAAAACCTTATTTGAGAACAAATGTAACCATCTGCTTGCAAACTAGATTAGCGCAATCTCTGTTCTCTGGTGTTTGGAAAGATGGAAGAATGGGATTAATACAGTTTTATATACTTACTACATCGTTATGGAAAGCTGTTAAAGAAGATGATCCTTATGCTGAATGGTTTTTACTTAAAACATATCAAGCACTAGATGAAGCAAAAAGTGAAATAAAATCAATAGAAATGAAGTTGGCAGACAAGCTAAATAGTGTGAGAGGAATAGTAATAAATGAAAGCATTAATGCTAACCCAGTGTATAAACAACTAGTATTTTCCAATCCATTTGGTTATATGGGCGCCTATTTAATCGCTGACATCGATTTTGTATTCCGGCAGTTGGTGACGATGAGAAAAATAGGTATCAGTAACCAAGAGTATGAATCATTAGTCGATAAATTAAATGGAGTTATCCAAGATGTGTTTTTAATTTCCAAAAAATGGCATGCTACTGGCGTAACACGTGAAGATATTAGAGTAAACAGTCAAAAATCTCAAAAGGCTAAATCATTAATGGGCGAATTACCTGAATCTGTTTTAAATAAAAAGATTAAATTTGAATTTCTGCCTAACAGGATGAATAAATAATGAATAGTATCAATATTATCAATCTAACTGATTTTAAATTTCCGGCTGGCTCTAAAGCCTGGCACGATGAATATCGAGTTTGTACAATCATAGAAATACTAGGAGAAAAAAGAAGGATTAGAGTATTAAGAAGAGGAATAAAAGAGATGGTGTTTGATACTAAAATTGTATTGCTATCAGAATTAAAAAAATTAGAAGAATTATCTGACATATCATGATGCTACCTGTTATCGCAGATGTTCCGCTACATTGTATCAATGAAGCGGCTGTTATTTACCATGTACCAGCTAAGTTAATTATTGCTGTACTGTATAATGAACAGGGCAAAGTTGGCAAGGTATCAACTAACAACAATGGGAGCTATGATATTGGCCCCATGCAAATAAATTCAACATGGATACCTTTTCTTAAAAAGCATGGGATCACTCGCGATGATATTTTGTATAATGCTTGTCAAAATGTCAGGGTAGGAGCCTGGATACTTGGCAAGAGCATTGCTAATGCGAGAAATATGTTGGTTGGTATTGGCGATTACAATTCACACACCTATCAATACAATAAAATTTACTACCAACGTGCATTAAAAAATTACGAAAAAATCACACAATTTATTTCCTAACATTTTTTTACCCCACCTCATCAAATAATACAAATTATAGTTTGACTTATAAGATTAACGTGCTAATCTTATAAGCTATAGTCTCCTATCAGACTCTAAATGATAGAAAATAGATTAGCATGCGTGATGAAGAACTAATCACATCATTTGATGTCCACGCCATATTCACTTCACAGTGAGTATTCCATTCTGTGTTATTTCACTGCTATCAACCCGCTTGGGAAAATTTCCCATGTCGGATATTTTCCTTAAGCTTTCTCTGGAGGAAAATATGATGTTCGATTCACTCTTTACTATCAATGGCACAGGTTATCTTTGTGATGTCATTAGCAGTAATAATGATCTATCTATCAAACTGAATGTTATTCATCGCTTTAATGCGGGAATAAATCATTCTGATGATATCTGGATCACTTCAATCGTTGAAGATGAAGGGTTAAAACATATCTTAAAAGCTTTAAAGAAAAGTTTGGATATGAAAAAAACCGTCATTCTCGAATTCGGTATGCAATATACAACACTGGAGCATATTCAACATGGCGTTGATGAAAATGATCCTAATAAATTCCTTTTTATCAAAGGGAAATTATTAAAAATTGGCAAATACTTCATTAATGGAGTTAATCCATTAAAAGAATTAGCTAATGAAAAGATCCCAGTTAATTTGTAGTTGATACTTTATTTAATCACCTGACAGGGGGAGAATCTCCCGCTGGGAATCTCCCCTTTATATATTTCGAGGGGAAATTCCATGCTTAATGCAAAACCAGTTATTTCTTTAAAAGAAGATAGGCTAATTAGTCGTGCAATTAAATGTTTAGAGTCTCGTATTTTAAATATTAATGACTATATTAAAAACTCAGATGATGTTAAAGCTTATTTGCGACTAAAGTTTTCTGATCAGTTAAACGAAACACTTTTTGCCATTTTTATGAATAACAATCATGGTATCTTGGCGTTTGAGAAGCTTTTTAATGGCACAATAAACGAGGCTCCAGTTTACCCTAGAGTTATTGTTAAAAAGGCCTTAGATTATAATGCCAGTGCCGTTATATTAGCTCACAATCATCCCTCCGGTAACTGCGAGCCTAGCAGGAGTGATATTGCGATAACGCGTAAGATTAATGAAATTCTTGATATCATTGATGTTCGATTATTGGATCACTTAATTGTTACGCATTCAGAGTGTTATTCTTTTACCGAAAACAGACTAATATGATTAGATTTACACTAATTGTTTGTATGGTGGTATGGAAAATTACTGCTTAATGCCGCCAAATTAGTATCAATAATTAACCATATTATTTCCATTCTAACAAGGCTAATAATCTTAGTCTGACATTTACCAACCCAACAGGGGGAGAATCTCCCGTTGGGGAGCTCCCCTTTATACATTCAAAGGGGAAACTCAATGTCTCATATGATTAATGTCGAACGTATCAAGAAAAATGTCGATATTATTTTAGAACTTAAAAAAGATCAGCCCAATATGGAGTTGTTAAAATCATACAGTGGATGGGGTGGACTAAGAGATGGCATGTATACGCCGTCAATTTACCACGCTATTAAAAATACAATGTCTGATGATGAGCTATCTAGTATTAAGAAGACTTTCAGGTCAGCGTATTATACACCGGCAAATCTAGTTAACTTTATTTATAAAGTATTAGATAAGCTAAACTGCCAGCCTAAGCGAATTTTGGAGCCTAGCGCAGGATCAGGCGCATTTATTGAACACATGCCTCATATGATGAGAAGCAATGCTGAAATACATGCGGTTGAAACAGATAATATTAGTTGTCAGTTATTATCATCACTGTATCCTGATTTACATATACACCGATTAGGGTTTGAGCAATTTAACCATGGTAATTTTGATTTGATCATTGGTAACCCGCCTTATGGGCAAATTTACCTAAAGGATAGATGTCATAGTGATCTAACACAATTTAGCATCCATCATTACTTTGTGGCTAAAAGCATGCGGCTACTTAATAACAATGGACTGCTAGCAATGGTTGTTCCTCGCTACTTTTTAGATAATCCCAAGAAACATGTAAGGGAGATTATCGCTAAAGAAGGGGGATCACTGATAGCGGCATTTAGGCTACCTGATAACTTATTTCAAGATGCTAAAGTGACCGTTGATATCGTCATACTAAGAAAATCGGCAATAGGGTCTGATGAATGGTTAACAGTGCGTCAGGTTGGATCTGGTAAAAAAAGTGCCTATCTAAATAATTACTTTTTTTCTCATAAAAACCATGTAAGAGGGAAATTAAAATTTATAAACGTCTACGGAAGAACGGAAATAAGCTGTAAGCAAATAATCACATAAACCACCATCGTCAGTAGGCTGCCTAATTCCATAGGCAGCCTACTGATATCATTTGGCCATCATTCAGATGGCTTTCTGTTATCGCGCGAAGAAATGAAATTTCCAGGCAGCGATGACAGATTTCAATATATTGAAATCGATCTGATCTTGGCATTTAAGTGTGCGGTAATCGCACACTTTAAGCCCCGATTTAGGGGCTTTGTTTTGGCTTTTAAAGCGCGTCCGCGTCACTAACGGACATTGCAAATGTCCATAGTGACGCGGTACCCGATGCCTCTTATCTATTTGAAAAATAGAGGAGTAATGCGGTATTTCATCACTCAGATGTGGGACAGTATCAAAAACACCGATTTTTAGGCCTAAAAATCTCATTTTAAAATTGACAAATGATTAGATTTACACTAATTGTTTGTATGGTGGTATGGAAAATTACTGCTTAAT
>CAYZRM010000065.1:0-4420 GCA_964480845.1 uncultured Coxiellaceae bacterium
GCAAAATTAATTCTGGGTGCAATAGCAGGGGCAGCTATTACAATTATTAGTATTTCTTTCTCAATCACTATTGTTGTTTTATCAATAGCATCACAGCAGTACAGTCCGCGGTTACTGCAGAACTTTATGCGTCAAAATGATACTAAGATAATTTTAGGTATTTTTATATCAACCTTTATTTATTGCCTTATTAGCATTGGCTTAACTCAAGATAGCAATCAGTATGAAGCGGCATTTACTATGATTGCATTTATAGGGCTATTGCTAGGTATCTTAAGTTTAATGGCATTTATTTATTTTATAAATTTTGTAATTCAGTCAATTTCATTAAGTAATATTATTTATCATATTGAAAAAGATATTATTTCTACAATAAGTAAATTTTACCCGGATGCATCAAGCGATGCTGATTTAGAATATGGGTTGGGATCTTTTGATCATGAGCCTTGTCAGTTAATGGTGCGTGCTAGTGAGACAGGGTACTTGCAATCTATTAATTACGACCAATTGCTGAGTGTTGCTGCAAGCTATCATTGCAGAATAAAAGTACTGTATCATGTCGGCGATTACGTCATAGAAAATACTACGTTATGTGAGATTTTCTACGATAAAGCTGAATTATCAAGCAACGAAGTAACTTTAATATTAGATCAATTTTTTGTTCGTAATGATAGGAAGGTGGGTGAAGATATATTGTTCCCAATTAATCAACTAGTTGATATTGCGGTCAAGGCATTATCTCCTGGTGTGAATGATCCTAAAACAGCTATCAATTGTATGGATACATTAGCAAAAGTAATGGTCTTTCTATCTCAAAGAAAAGCAATGCCAAGCCAGTTAAGGCGTAATCAGGAAATCTGCATCATGAGGCCAGTGTATACATATGAGGATTTAATCAAGGCTTCTTTTAGAAATATCTACGATAATGCTAAAAATAGCAGGGTTGTGCTCGAACATTTTATGTATATTATTTCAAAGCTACTTGAAATCCCATCTAATCAGGCGTTTAAAGCGGCTCTGGCTCAAGAGGCTCATATCATTCGGTCGCATAATGATCTATCTGCATTTGATAAAAAAGCATTAGAGACTCGTTACCCATCATAATTGACAGGATTACCGTATTTGAAACATTAGCCTTGCAATTATGGTCTAGTGCCTTTATAACGATCTTTAATCTTCAAGGAGACAAAACATGAAAATTATTGATCGTTTAAATGAAATTATCGCTGAATTTCACTTATTAAAGCACAGCTTCTATGAGGCTTGGTCAAAAGGTGAGCTAAGTAAAGAGGCTTTGCAGGTTTATTCCGCTCAGTACTATCACCAAGTGTCGTCTTTCCCGCGTTTTATTTCTCGTGTGCACACAAATTGCCCAGAAATCGATGCAAGAAAAGTTCTCCTTGAAAACTTAGTAGATGAGGAAATTCAGGGCACTGACCACCCCGCTCTATGGATGCAGTTTGCTCAAGGTTTGGGTGTTGCTAAAGAGGCTGTATTAGCTGAAAAAGCTATTCCTGAAACAGATGCAATGGTTGAAAAATTTTATGAATTAGCTGATCGTGATTGGCGTGATGGCTTGTGTGCACTATATGCTTATGAGTGCCAGGTGCCTGAAGTATCTAAGTCAAAAATTGCTGGCCTGAAAGATTTTTACCAGATTGCTGACGAAAAAACATTGGAGTTTTTCAAAGCGCATCAGATGTATGATGTTGGTCATGCAGAGCAAGTTGCGCAATTAATTGAGCGTTATGTGGAGCCTGAGTATGCAGAGCGTGCAACACGTGAAGCTGCACAAGCATTATGGGGCTTTTTAGATGGTATGTGCCGTATTAACAATATTGCTTGCCATTAATTGCTTAAGCTGCTGCAATGATTGCAGCAGCTTTTAATGAACTAAAAAGACATTCAATACCAAGGAGGGAGTGATGTCAGCCGCTAGTCCCATTCAGCAATATCAAACTGCTTATCAGCAATCCCTACAAGACCCTAGTGTATTTTGGGCACAACAAGCTAATACTTATCTTGATTGGTTTTCTCCTTGGCATACTGTATTGAATGGTGATTTTAAGACATTAAATATACGTTGGTTTGAAGGCGCTAAGCTGAATATGGCCTATAATTGTTTAGATAGGCATTTAGCAAGGAAAAGTGATCAGGCGGCAATTATTTGGGAAGGTGATGACGCACGGCAGTCAGAAGTCATTACTTATCGAGATTTGCATCAGCGCGTATGTCGATTTGCCAATGCTTTAAAGCAGTTGGGCGCGAAAAAAGGTACGCATGTCTGTATTTACTTGCCAATGATTCCAGAGGCTGCTGTTGCTATGCTGGCATGTGCACGTATAGGTGCGGTTCATTCTGTTGTGTTTGCAGGCTTTTCTGCCGAATCGTTGAAAACTAGAATTATCGATGCTGAATGTGAAATATTAATTACAGCAAATGAAAGTGTACGAGGTGGTAAAGTAACGCCACTGAAGCAGCAAGCAGATATTGCATTGACTGATATAAATCTTAAACATGTTGTGGTTGTTAGGCATACCGACACATCCGTTGACTTAAAGCCAGGGCGAGATCATTGGTATCATGATGTGATTTCAACGGTTGCCAATGAATGTGCGCCAGAGTGGATGGATGCAAATGATCCTCTTTTTATTTTGTATACATCAGGGTCAACAGGTAAACCTAAAGGCATTCAGCATGGAACAGGCGGTTATGCTGTTTATGCAGCAATGACTTATCAGCATATATTTGCCTATCAAGATCAGGATATTTATTGGTGTACGGCTGATGTGGGTTGGATAACAGGCCATACTTACGTCGTTTATGGGCCATTACTCAATGGCGCAACCACCTTAATTTTTGAAGGTGTTCCTAATTACCCAACTTCTGCTAGGTGTTGGGAGATCATTGACAGGTATAAAGTCAATATTTTCTACACGGCACCGACTGCATTGCGCGCTTTAAGGCGGGAAGGGGATGCGCTCGTTAAGCAAGCTAGTCGTCAGAGCTTAAAGCTATTAGGTTCAGTGGGTGAGCCTATTAATGCAGCTACTTGGGAGTGGTACTATGATGTAGTAGGCGATAAACGCTGCCCCATTGTAGATACCTGGTGGCAAACCGAAACGGGTGGTATTCTCATTACCCCATTACCTCATATCACACCACTAAAACCAGGCTCAGCAGCATGGCCATTTTATGGCATTCATGCTGATATTGTAGATGAAGAAGGCCAGAGTGTTGGGCCTGGCGTGATGGGTCGGTTAGTGATTAAGCAGCCTTGGCCAGGTATGATGCAGACCGTATTCAATAACCATGAGCGTTTTGTGGCTGGTTATTTTAAAGATATTCCAGGTTGTTATTTAACAGGTGATCAAGCTCAGCAAGATGAAGATGGTTACTATTGGATTATTGGGCGTAGTGACGACATTATTAAGGTATCTGGGCATAGAATTGGTACGCAAGAGGTAGAGGATGCTTTAGCTCATCACCCCGCGGTTGCCGAATCCGCTGTTGTTCCTGTGGCAGATGAGGTAAAAGGGCAAAATATTTATGCGTATATTGCCTTAAAAGCTGGCGTGACGCCGACTGATGGTCTTAAAAAAGAGATCATGGCAACTGTTAAGCAGTACGTAGGGGCAATTGCTGTACCTGCTTATATTCAATTTGTCAAAGATCTTCCTAAAACGCGTTCAGGAAAGATCATGCGACGTATTTTGCGGAAAGTTGCGAGTAATGAAACAGAAGATCTAGGGGATTTATCGACACTGGCAGATCCTAGCGTGGTGGATAAGTTGATTGAAAACAGAATTCCATTAACGAGTTAGTCTACTCAATGGATAGCAAAGGCTTAATAAGCCGCTCTGGAGTGCGATAAGCAGTAATTGCTTCTTTCCACTGTTTAATCGGGTAAACGTTTGCTTGTGTCAATTTGCTTTCTTTAAGCAGCTGCCAAATTTCCTCGAAATACAATTGCCATTGCACAGGGTTTATATCATTAAGATAGTTATTGATATGAAACCAGCGTGTTCGCGGATAGCTTAGTTTAATAGTGAATGGTTGACTGGAAAGTAAGCCGTAACAAACAAAAAGCGATTCTTTGCTCATTGACTCTAGTATCAATTCGGCAAGATTACCTCCGACAGCATCAAATACAACGTCAGCACTAGCTGCAAATTGTTTAATTTGATGGGTATCATTCTGAGATATCGGAAAGATGCCTGCTTTTGCAAGAGATGTGGCATGAATGGACGATCGATGAATGCCTGCCACTTCAGTAGCGCCCCATTTCAGTGCCCATTGCCCAAGAAGTCGTGCGCAGTCTGAGCTTGCGCCAGTAAGTAAAATGCGTTTATGGCTGGGATTATACAGTTTAAGCATCAATAGTGCTGCTAAGGGATTGATATAAGCTCTGGCAGCTAAC
>CAYZRM010000065.1:4520-10428 GCA_964480845.1 uncultured Coxiellaceae bacterium
CTTTTTAGCCGCAATATTTTTTTAACATGATAACACTATGTATATTAAGTATTTTTTAGGGGTGTGGCGGGTGATTTTGATGACGGATCAACACGTTGCTTTAATTGTCTGTGCTAAGCTAAAAGTAACTAAAAATATATTACAGAGAAGGATGTCTGTCATGTACCGCCAAGGTAAAAAGCTTGCACTAGCCGCTATGCTTTTCAGTATGATGTCTTCTACTTATGCTTGGGACAAAGGCATTTATATCACGCAGTATACCCTCGAAAATCCTAAAAAGCTAGATTATCTTATTAGTGAGTCCAAAGAAGCTGGGATTAATACATTTGTGATAGATCATGATTATGTTAGCTCTCATTATGCCCCTGCTATTGCTAAGGTGAAAGCTGCTGGTATTAAGAATGTCGCTAGGGTGGTGGTATTTGCAGATGGTGGTAATGCTAGTCAGGTAAAATCAGAAGAGTATTGGGAAAAAAAATATAAATACGTTGATGAGGCAATTAAAGCGGGTGCTGATGCAATTCAATTAGACTATATTCGCTATAGTTCTAAACAACCAGCAAATCCTGAGCATGCAAAAGATATTTATCAAGTTATAAAATGGTTTAAAGCAAAAGCAGATGCTGCACATGTGCCATTAGAGATAGATATTTTTGGCGAGGTAAGTTACTACCCTTCTATGCATATTGGCCAAGATATTAAGATGTTTTCAGATACAGTAGATGGCGTCAACCCTATGGTTTATCCATCACACTTCTGGCCACATGAAAAATATTCTGCTGAACCTTATAAAACCATTAATAATTCTTTAAACGCGTTATCAGGCCAATTTAATGATAATCCACCATTTAAAATTCATGCGTTTATTGAGGCGACTAATTATCACTACATTAAAAAAACGACTAATGCACAAAAGCGAGCTTACTTGTTAGAAGAGATACGTGCTGTTGAAGATGCGCGAGGTGTTTCAGGTTGGTATGTATGGAGCGCTAATAACTCATATGATAATTTGTTTGCAATACTGAAGGGCACGAGTAGCAAGCAGTCAACTGAGTTAACCAGTGCGAAAGAGGATGAAGCTCCTGATAAGATAAATAAAGTAGAAAAATCTGCCATGTAGGTATGTGATAAGAGTTAAAAAAGGAGATCATAGATCTCCTTTTCTATTTTCAATGTGATAGTTACATATCCATTGCCATATTAATATCCAAGTTATACATAATCCATAACGAACCAGCAACAAGGATGCCAATAATTAACAGCACAAACAGGAATGGCCATAAATTCCATTGACCTTCTTTGCTCGCATTTAAGCGAATAAAGAAGTAAGACTGTACAATCAATTGCACGATTGCTAAAGCAGATAAGGCAATATATAGGTTGGTTTCTGATAATACTTGTTTAATCACTAAGCCGAAAGAAGCCAGCGTCAAAATAATACATAATGTGAAACCAATAATATAACCAGATAGCGTTTTTTGGTTGCTAGTATCTATATGTGTATCATGATGAGACATTAGATTGCTCCCATTAAGTAAACAATGGTAAATACAAAAATCCAGATCACATCTAAAAATGCCCAGAAAAGACCTAAGTAGGTAAAGCGTCTACGAAGTGCCGGTGTGGCTTTAAAGACACACAACTGGATCATTGTGACTAACATCCACAGCAGGCCGATAGATACGTGTAAACCATGTGTGCCAACCAAGGTAAAGAAGGATGATAGTGAAGCGCTACTTTGCCAGCTATGGCCTTCGTGTACTAGGTTAATAAACTCGTTTACCTCTAGTACGACAAAGCCAGCACCCAGGATAAATGTGATCACCAGCCAAGTGATCACTGTTTTTAGCCTGTTTTTATAGAGTGCTAAGGTTGCCATGCCATAGGTGAAGCTACTTACTAACAATAATATGGTTTCAGCAAAAATATAAGGAATATCAATTAATTCCTTTAGTGTTGGCCCACCAAATACATTGTGTCTTAGTACCGCAAATGTTGCAAAAATAGATGCAAATAAAATGCAGTCGCTAAGGATATATAGCCAAAAGCCAAATATATCCATGCCGTCTGTATCGTGATGATGATCATCGTGTGCTAATGCATGAGTTGTCATTCTATCACCCTCTAATTGTTTTGAGTTTCTAGTTGAGCAACATCTTTTTGAACATCGGCTGCTTTTAAATAATAATCGATATTCATATTAAATGTGCGTGCGATTAAGGTGATTGCTACACCGACTAAACCAGCAATTGCAATTAAGTTCATGTGCCAGATAATTGCGAAACCAAAAATGCCACTGAAAATAGCCATAATGAAACCAGCACCACTATTCTTTGGCATATGAATATCACGGTAATGCGGTTTTTCTAGAGCTTTTTCTGGGTGAGCTAATCTTTCTTGCTTTTCTTCCCAGAAAGCATCTAAGCCATGCACAACCGGGGTCACCGCGAAGTTGTAGAATGGAGCAGGTGAAGGAATAGACCACTCTAATGTTCTACCATCCCATGGATCGCCAGTGACATCTTTTAATTGTTCACGATTTTTAATGCTAACTAGTAGTTGCAGTACTTGGAAACCAATACCGCAAACAACCACGCCCGCTCCAATCGCAGCAACAATTAGGAATGGGTGCCAGCCTGTTGATGCATCGTAGTGATTTAGGCGTCGGGTCATGCCCATTAAACCTAAGATATATAGTGGAATGAATGCTAGGTAGAAGCCAACTAACCAGCACCAGAAAGCACATTTTCCTAGTTTTTCATCTAGCTTGAAGCCAAACGCTTTAGGGAACCAATAGGTTAATCCAGCAATATAACCAAATACCACACCGCCAATAATAACATTATGGAAGTGGGCAATTAAAAATAAGCTATTATGTACTTGGTAGTCGATAGCTGGAACCGACATCATAACGCCTGTCATACCACCAAACGCAAATGTCACAATAAAGCCTATCGTCCACAGCATAGGCGTGGTAAATGTAATGCGGCCGCGGCACATGGTAAATAACCAATTGAATACTTTCACGCCAGTGGGAATGGAAATAATCATGGTGGTAATACCAAAGAAAGCATTCACATTAGCGCCTGCGCCCATGGTAAAGAAGTGGTGTAACCAGACAATGAAAGACAAAATGGTAATACACGCTGTTGCCCATACCATAGTGACATAACCGAAAATGTATTTCTTACAGAAGGTTGCAACCACTTCGGAGAAAATACCAAATGCAGGTAATATCAAGATATAAACTTCAGGATGGCCCCAGATCCAAATCATATTGATATACATCATTGGATTACCGCCCATGGTGGCAGTAAAGAAATGCATACCAAAATAGCGATCTAAGAAAAGCATGCCCAGTGTAACGGTTAAAACAGGGAAAGCCAATACGACTAAAATCATGGAACAAAAAGCGGTCCATGCAAAAATAGGCATACGCATCATGGTCATGCCAGGGCAGCGCATTTTTAGAATGGTAACGACAAAGTTAATGCCGGATAATAAAGAGCCAACACCCGAGATTTGCAGTGCCCAAATGTAATAGTCTACGCCAACACCGGGGCTAAAAGCTGTTTCAGATAAGGGCGGGTATGCTAACCAGCCAGTTGCCGCAAAATCACCGACTACTAGTGAGATATTGATTAACATGGCACCAACAACGGCTAACCAAAAGCTTAAGGAGTTAAGCACCGGGTAGGCAACGTCACGCGCACCAATTTGCAATGGTAGCACGATGTTGATAAGACCGAACATGAAAGGCATAGCCATGAAGAAAATCATGATGACGCCATGCGCAGTAAAGATTTGGTCGTAATGTTCTGGTGGTAAGAAGCCAGCGGAATCACCAACCGCCATCGCTTGTTGTATACGCATCATCACAGCATCTGCAATACCGCGTAATAACATGACGAATGCTAAGATGATATACATGATGCCAATCTTTTTATGGTCAACAGTAGTTAACCAATCTTTCCAAAGCCAAGTCCATTTTTTAAAATAAAATAATGAACCAACGACCGCCAACACGATTAAGCCCATAAAGCCTGCTGCACCCATAATGATGGGATTCGTGTAAGGAATCGCTTCTAATGTTAAATTACCTAATAAGTTATCCAGCATGTTTGTGTGCACCTCGGTTATTTTTCTCATCAGCTAACATATTTTCTGGCTTTTGATCATGTTGATGCATGGGCATCATATATTTCATGATGGAAGCTTCAAAAATTTCTTTACCGGCAGAGGAGTAGTATTGCACTGCATTACGTTCACTAGGTTTGACTAGTTTTTCGTACTCAGCCATGGTTAATTTATTAGGGGTCGCTTTTGCTAGTTTGATCCAGCGATTAAATTCTTCATCAGTGCCAGCTTTAACCACAAAGTTCATATCAGAGAAGCCTTCACCTGTGAAATTAGCTGCCATACCGCGGTATTCGCCAGCTGTGTTTGCAATTAAATTTAATTTAGTTTGCATACCAGCCATCGCATAAATTTGTCCGGCTAATTGTGGTACTTGGAAGGAGTTCATTGGGCCTTCAGCGGTAATCTGGAACTGTACTGGTTTGCCAACAGGAATTTGGACGTAATTAACCGTTGCGATGCCTTGCTCAGGGTAAATAAATAGCCATTTCCATTCTAGTGAGATTGCTTGAATGACTAGGGGTTTTTCATTGCCAACAGATGCCAATGGTTTGTAAGGGTCTAGTCTATGTGAGCTAGTCCAGGTGATGGTGGCAAGTGTGGCGATAATGACGCAAGGAATGGCCCACCAAATAATTTCTAAGGTGGTGCTATGTGCCCAATTAGGGGAGTAAGTTGCCTTGGTATTGCTCGCGCGATAACACCAGCAGAAAGCAAATGTTAATATTAAGACGGGGATAACAACAATCAACATTAGCCAAACAGATGTCAGCATAATATGCTTTTCATCGGCCGCAATCATCCCCTGCGGATTTAACATGGCAGCTTTATTGCAGCCACCCAATATGAATGCTAGCCCTGATAAAAAGGCTGCTGAAAAGATACGTCGAATGGTATTCAAAGTATTCTATCCCCTGCGAATTGTGTGAAAAGAAACGTTTTATATTTGTGCATTTTTACTGCGCGCGTATGGTAGCACAAGTCTTTGAATTGGCCAATAAACATCTTATCGAAATCGTGGTAACACGAAGCATTTTCCGGTATACATGTCGGCAATATACCAAGCAAAGGAAATGACCTTGTGAGCGAACATTTTCATATCAAGCTGTTAGCGGATTGCCCAGAACATATACCGGCGCTGTCAGAGCTATGGTTTCAAGAGTTGGGGAAAAAATGGGTGCCGGGAGCGAGTGTAGAGCGTGCATTTAATTCGTTTAAAGAGCATTTAAATATCAATGAGTTGCCACAGACATTGGTTATGTTGGAAGGGGATCAACTGATTGGAACGGTTTCATTGCGCGATAACGATGGTATTCGTGAAGATTTAACGCCGTGGTTAGGCACGTTGATTGTGCATCCTGATTATCGTCGACAAGGAGTTGGTGAAACTTTGGTCGAAGCAGCAAAGATGCGCAGTAAATCCTTGGGGTTTGAGAAACTTCACTTATTTGTTCTAGATCCGGCGTTACCTAAGTGGTACCAAAAGCTGGGATGGAAGGAAATTGCTGTCGATAGATTTCATATCCATCCTGTATCCGTTATGGAAATATCGGTGTAGTTAATCAGTGGCTGTCGCGCAATTCACACTTAACCCTACCTTAAGGTTAATGTGATAACATTTTGCCCATAAAATAATGACAAGACCTACCTCGAGGAGTAAGTACAGATGTCCAGTAATCGCCAACATCAAGCGTCTTCATCTAACCAAGTAATAGAAATAGAAATGGATGAGATCAGTCAACAAGATAGCCAAGATAATATGATTGACTAC
>CAYZRM010000066.1:0-10179 GCA_964480845.1 uncultured Coxiellaceae bacterium
TGATTTTTTATAAATTCATACTTTACTTCTGGTGCTGAGCAAAGTATGCGGCCTTTTTTAATATTTCTTTTTCCTCCTTTGCTATGGATAACTCCTTGTGCAAACGGCGGTTTTCTTCTATCAATGCAGCCATGTCCTTGCTTGTGGCCTCGTTAGCAAGGTTAAGTTTGCCTTGCTTTTTAAGGTCATGGATCCAGGTATGCAGTGTTGCAGCCGGTATGTCTAGCTCTTTTGCTGTATCGCTTATAGAAGAAGATTTTAATGCTAATTGAACGGCTTCTTGCTTAAATTCTTTTGTATATTTTCTTACCAGTCTTGTCATTGGACACCTCATTTGATTTGTAGTTTATCAAATTTCTGTGTCTATTGGTGCGGGTGAAGATCATTTAGCTGTTGTGATAGACCTTTATTCACGCGCAGTCATTGGTTGGTCTATTCAGTCTACTATGTCGCGACAACTTGTTGGTGATGCGTTAATGATGGCTTTGTGGCATCGTGGATTTCCTAAAGAGGTGTTGGTTTAAGGGTACTATTATAAATAGTGCTTTGCCCATATGCGACTCCATTAGTGTTTCATTTTTACCTAAGAGCTGATGCTACAGCTTTTGGGTTACGGTCAATAACGAGCAAATAAGCTCTAACAGCGCCATCAGGTTCACGGGTGCCTTGCTCCCACTTTTCTAGTGTTCGTATATTAAAGCCATATAGTTCAGCAAATTTTTTCCTAGTGAGATGTTGCTTTAATCTAATGGCTTTTACATCAACATGCTTAGGCACATTTACTTTGTGAACTTTTGCCCCGTTTTTTTTACCTTGGGCATGTTCTAAAGCTTCACTGGCAGCACGTAATAAGCTTTCACCTAATTTACTCATCTCATTTCCCCTTATACTGCTTTACAATTAGCTTAATAATTTTTTGCAGCATATTTTCTTCTTCGTCTGTTAAAGTATCACGCTGATTTTTCTTATACACTGTAAATAGATAAATAGGCATATCAGCATCATGGTAATAATATATGATTCTTACACCGCCCCTTTTTCCACTTTGAGCATCAGCTTGCCATCTTACTTTTCTAGCGCCGCCTGTACCTGTAATTAGACTACCCGCTTTTGGATTTTCAGCAATAAAGCTAATAAACTCTTCACGCGTCTCATTAGACATACAAGCTTTTGCTTGTCTAATAAATTCAGGTGTCTCAATTACAGATTGCAATATCATTCCATTCATTACCCAAATATACCCCATTGGGGTATTAAATGCAAGCTTAAATAATCTATCGTGTGGGTTTTTATAGCTAATTTACCGTAAAAGCAGCAAGATATTACTTGCTGCTCCTGGCTATCTTGTTAAATTTGTCTCAGTGTAATCACAACTCGTCTATTCATAGCTCTGCCTTGTGCGGTGGCATTAGACGCAACCGGGTTGCGCTGTCCTTGGCCACTGGTGTAAATGCGATTAGAAGGCACACCACGAGAAATGAGGTAATTGCCAACGCTTTGCGCTCGTTGCTCAGATAGTTGTTGATTGTAAGAAGGATTACCTGTGTTGTCGGTATAACCAACAATATTAATGGTATTGTTGTTGTACTTCTTAAATACCACTGCAACAGAGTCTAATGTTTGATAGAAACCACCTTGAATGCTGGCTTGATTAGTCGCAAAGGTAACATCGGATGCCATGATGAGCTGAATAGTATTGCCTACCTTTCTCACCTGCACACCAGAACCCAATAACGCTTGGCGTAATTCAGCATTTTGTTTATCCATATTGTATCCAATGGCGCCACCACCTAATGCACCAACCCCTGCGCCAATATAAGCACCACGTTCACCGCCAATTAATGCGCCGACCGCAGCACCACCAATTGCACCAATACCCGTGCCCATAGCAGTATCTGACGCGCGAGTTTGACCAGTGTACGGGTCAATTGAAGTGCAAGCGGAGAGCCCCACCACAGAAACGGCACAAGCTAAATAAGTTACTTTTTTGCTTAATTTAATACTCATTACTTTCTTTCCCTTTTGCTAAGTTAAAATTAAATGGATTTGAGATAGTAAGACATCATGACTTTTTGCCCTTTTCTTTTTTTGTTGATAGTCACAAAAAAGCTGTATTGGGCGCCTCATTTTTCGTATTATGTTTTTAATCATATTCATTTCCTTATTGATGATGATTAGTACGGCAAACTTTGCGAGAGCTTGCCGAACAGTAAGGGGACTGCTAAATAACAGTCCCTTTTATTGATTACAGTACAGATTTTTTAGTCATCAGTATGATAGTGTCACCAACCACCCCAAACACTACTGTTGGATCAGTTGCCTCATCACCATAAGTGCTGATTGCATCTGCTTGTTGTTCTTTGGTTAATTCATTAAATTTACAATTTTGCATCTTCGACTCTCCATTACCATTTAAATGTAAACGAACTATTTATTTCTAACTCGTATTAATAATAACACAAATGAATTTATGCACAAGTCTTTTTTGACATTTTTACTAAGTTAATGTAACTTTTATTACATTAATGTATTTTTAGGGTGTCTTATGAAAGATCTGTGGCAAACCACAGCAACAAATATAGTTAAAGCAGAACTCGCTCGCCGTGGCATTGGGTATGCTGAACTTCAACAAAAATTAGCTGCTATTGGCATTGAAGAAACAGCTAATGCCATCAATGTAAAAATCAATCGCGGCGCATTTAGCTTTATCTTCTTCATGCAAATCATGAAAGCCATCGATGCAAAAATAAATATTGAGTAACCCATTAACGTGTCACACGTGACACGTTGGATGACCGCTCCTTGAAAAAACCTATAGCCTCGCCAACCAACGTTAAGAGACTCTCACTACATCCATGCCCCACTCCTTGGAAGACCGCTTTTATCGCACTGAGTGCCTCCTTTTTTCTGGCTGAGTATCATGGCGATGATCATTGACTACTAATGATTGCGTACGCGACTGATTAGTTTTACTAGCTTTTAACATGGATTTTATAGAAGGCGTATAAAGCTGTTTCTTCATCTCATTATTAACATGTCGGCAGTATTCAATGTTGATTTGATGATACAAATCTCGTGCAGCAGATAATGAAGCAGCAATGGATTGCCTACTGGCATAAGCATGAGTAGAGGGAATCCAGGATGATAACCACCCAAAGACCGTGCTTGTTTTTAGGCTAAAATCAACTAACTTCTCTGCCATATCACTTTGATAATCTAAATAGCGTATGATCTTTTGGTAGAATGGCCATTGCTTGATGGGCTGATGCTTAAAAACAAAATCGGCTACTTTTTGTGCTTGGTAGGCAAAATGATTAAATCTAAGACGTGGGAATAAAAAGCTTAACATGTATTATCTCCAATAATTAATTAGCTGTATTTCACTTTAATTTTGTCTTCTTTAAAGCCATCTACTTTGCTGACAAGATAGGCTTCTCCAGTGCGAAGTTGTTGTTTAATGCCATCGGGATGCACAATGTATTCTTTATTCAAACTGACATTGCCAAGCTGTTCTTGTTGATTATTCATATTGAGTTGAGCGGTGACGGTAAACGCATCTTTTGTACCAACCCACATTGAGACCTCTTCCGCACTGTCTTGGTCATTTAATCGATGGCAAATAATGGTGTTAACGCAATTGAGTACCTGGCTTTTAAAATGATCATCTACAGTTTGAAGATCGGCCAGCCCTTGTGTGCCAAATACAGCATGCACACCTTTCCCTCTCCCCATATTGACTAGGTTCAATACTTGTGGCCCTGCAAACACGGAAAATTCATCAAAGTTCATAAAAATGGGTGATGACGTAGGTTCGCGATCAATAACTGCTTTAATATCATTGATAATTAACTTGCCTAATACTTTTGAGAAGGAAGGAAAACGTAGTGCTGGCAGTGCGAAGTAAATCACTTCGCCTTGTTGCATAATGCTGTTTAAATTAAATGCGCCTTGATCAACCTTGAGATAGTTACCTAGCTCTGAATGGATTAATAAGTGTAGATGCGCCTGCAATCCTTTGATGTCTTTATGCTCATACTCAGATAGGCCTTTTACACGCTCCATCAAATCAGCATCTTTTGTTTTTCTCGTGATGCTCACTAGTTCATCATAGCTCAAACAATTAGCAATCTTTTTTAGGTCAAAAGGCTCATTGGATTTAATTAATACTTCAAAAGTAGTTTGCAAATAATCTTCAGCAATAGAACGATAGTAATCATTTTCCCATTCGTCTTTTAGGCTGATGATTTTGTCTTTTAATTCGGTATAACCGCCGTTGGATAACGCATCATAGGATTCATGGTTACCACAATTAAAGCCATGAAAGATTCGACCATGTTGTTTGCAAAGTGCCTGCACCCAAGCAACATTCTCTTCAGTTGGCTTACCATCCACAATGACTAGAGGATAACCTTGCTCTATTGCTCGTCGATAGAACCGGCGGAGAGTGATGGTTTTACCACCACCAGTGGTGCCTAATACCAAAAGAATTTGGTTTAATACCCTATCGAGTAAAATCACCGGCTCACCGGTGTACATGGAGACCCCCAACAACGTGCCGCTTTTTTCATCTTCTGCTAAGGTGGCTAATGTCTCATTAAGAATGGATGAGGCAACCTCTCCTCTACCAACCACTGCTCCTTTTTTAATTGCTTGCATCATTTGGCGGTGTGGTTGGTTAGTCAGCAAATCTGTTAGACTTAAGCAAGTCGTCACACATAATGGTAACCCCACTAAGAAATTGAACCCCTGCACAATTATTAACTGAACAGCAGAAGCATAGTGTGCTTGTTCTAGCAGCATCCATGCCCGTGAATTAACCCACCACATCTGATGTGTTAGTGTGCTCAGGGTATGAAATGGGAACAGATAGAATTGAGCTAAACCACAGAGCAACGCCATCATACCCGCCCCTCCTAACCATTGCTGCCAGGTCACTTTCTTACCTAGCCAGCAATAAGCAACCAGCCCGATAAGGGTCGCTGCACTGCATAACAATCCAAACATACCAAGCACAGCGACCTTTGCTAACTCACGGGGATAGGTTCGTAATAGGGGTAAATTGAGAATCCCCCACAAAATGCCTGAGCAAAAATATTGCATCATTGCCTGCTAGTCAACTTTACAAGGGCTGGGTAACGCATCCTTCTCAATTTCAACATGATAGCTGTGCTTCTTATAAAACAGGCTATATGCTGGCAATTTATCAATCAGAACATAGAATTTACTTGATTCTTGTCTGAGGAATTTCTTCTTGAAATCAGCTTCAAATTTGGATAAATCATTTTCATAGGCATCATGCCAGTTAGGATTCTGATCCCACATTGCTTGCATGTAATTGTCCCAATACCTTCTGCGCTTATCATAATTAAGGTAGTAATCTAACCCGTTTTGTAAGCCTACCGGCCATTCATCGCGTTCATATTGGATGGTTGAGTGTTGCTTAAAACCAAAGCGATCAAGGGAAGAAGCTAAACAAAGTATTTTTCATTATATTGAAGTGTACTATAATCGCGTTCGTCGTCACTCTACTATTGGTTCAATTGCTCCAATGATATTTGAGAATCAATGTAAAGCTGTCGCATAGGCGTGTCTATGAAAGCGGGTTAAGATCAAAATGTACTAGGCGATAGCTTGTGTTGTCGGCATAGGTCTTCTACTTTTACGCCAGCCTCTTGCTCTTTGATTAGGCTGATTATTTTTTCTTCAGCAAATCGTTTCTTCATGTTGAGTTCTCCTTTTGGGTAGTTTATCAGAAAACTCCACATCTTTATGGACTAGTTTCTTGGGGAAAGGTCAAACCCAGATAATAGGTCCAGCCCCATATAATAATAAATAGCTTTACTTTTAAAGAATCATATAAAAAAATATAGGCATTTATTTGTGAGATTCGCCAACCAATGATGAAGTATTAAGCCAGTAATAGAGATTACTGGCCGTGATTTTTTAAAGAATGGTGCAGCCACCTTTGCCTTTTTTCGGCTTAGGCTCTTCTTGTGGTTCTACCTGGCGATTAGCTTTCTTTTGCTCCTGGCTAAAAAGACCGCTTGATGATGCGCTAGCTTTTGCCTGCTCTTCTTTTTTTAAGCTATCAAGTTTTGCTTGTAGTTCAGTCACTGCACTGGATAAATCTTCACTTACAGCATTAGCCCTTTTCATAAGGTCTTCTGAATATTTTTTACTGGCTTCAAATAATTTCTTATGCTTCTCCAAATCGCTTTCTACTTCTTTATAAATCCTTTCTAGATCTTTATCATCATCGTTTCTAAACATCTTTTATTCCCCTTTAAAACATATAATTAGCCTGGAAAGTATAGTCATTTATATATTATACACAAATAAATAATTAATGCTGTGTTAGTATACAGGTATGACTTCAGAAAAACTGCTAAATGAAAAAAGAAAATTAGCTGATATTAATCAGGAATTGTCTTTGATAAAAAGAAATAATCCTGCATTCAGTCAACTTACTGGTAGTAACTCACACGAGAGATTTCTAAAGGAAAGGAAGAAAAAAATTCAGCAAATGGAATCCATTATTGGCGAGATGGAAGCACTTAGAGAAAATATAAAAAAACTTCAAGATAGTGCCAATCAATATAGTGCAACATATATTCAATCTTCTTTCGAAAAAATGAAAAAAGAAATAGATATCAAAACCAAATTACTTGAGACAACTCAACTAGAAATTGAAGCGATTGAAAAAAAGACTAGGCTTTGCGAAGGTCCCGCATATGTTAGATTTTGTTCCTTGATGGCTGCTCGAGATCATATAGAAAACTCGATAAAAAATGAAGAAAGCAGACAGTCATTACTAACAACATTTTGTTATGATGCAAAACAACGACGCTTACTACCACTAAATATAAAAGAAGAGATTGCGCATCACCTGGGTACCGAATGGGGTACTAATTTAATGAAGAAGTATGCTGATCTTTCTGTTTCTTATTTACCAGACAAAGTGCAAGTTGTTAATGCTAATAATGAGCCAGAAATTTCCACAGATGAAAAAGGCGGTTTATGTATGTATAAGCGGCCAAGCCAAAACGAAAAACTGGCTGATTTGATGGTTGAGATGTACTTTAAAGCTATCGAAGATAGAATTGGTAAAGTTCATATTCACCAGGCAAGTGGTCCAGATGCAGATTTTATGGCTAAAAAAATTGCGCTTGGATTGCAACAGCGTGGTTACTTAGATAACAGGGTCAATGGCCAGCTAGTAACAGATATTTTAGGTATTAAAAAGGAAATAGAGCAACCTGCTTCTGCGCCTGTTGATGCTGCTACCGCAACCCCACCTTCGCCCTCCGCTGCTACAACAGATCATCATAAGGCTCTTAATCCTCTACAAGAAGAAGAAAAAAGAACCAGCCCCACCACCTCAATAAGCAATCAATCTGAGCCAGAACTACCAGACTGGTATATCAAGCAACTAGAAGCAGATAAGCTTGCCGAGAATGATTCATCCCCCTCATTAAAAATGCGATAAGCAACCAAGGACTAAGTGCACATCTATCTTGCTTTTTTTCGCTGTCTAACAAACGGTCGTTTTATTTACATGAGCGACAGTTGCATGAGCATAGCCTGTTACACCCTATTTTATGTAAAAAAAGCCGTCTAACTTTCAATGTTAAGTATCTTTATTCATTTAATGAGTTTCTATACAAAAACTCTATTTTTCATTTAGTTATTTGTACGAGATAGCTGATAGGTAAATAATGCCGCCCTCTTCTCAGTAAATTTTTGCAATTCTATATCTTGGGATATTATATTTTAGGCGCCTCTATTCTTGACATATACCACCAAGTGGTATATTATTACCTATATGGGGAGACAGCATGCGGATATTAAAGAATAAGCATTTTTCAGAATGGGCAAAGAGTCTAAGGATCAGCGACAACCTACTTGTAGCAGCAATAGATGAAATGTCAAATGGCTTATTTGACGCGAACCTTGGTGGCCATGTTTATAAAAAACGATTACCGCTAGGTAACAAAGGTAAAAGTGGTGGTGCAAGAACAATAGTTGCTTTCAAATTTTCGGATAAAGCTTTTTTTGTGTATGGGTATGCTAAAGGCGATAAAAGCAATATCACTAAAAAAGAAGAAAATGTGTTAAAAGACCTAGCAAAAGCTTTCTTTTCTTATGATGAAAAGCAAATTAAAGACGCCATCAAAAATGGCTTACTAGTAGAGGTGAAAAATGAAAAAATCCATCCTTGAAGTTGTGCATGAAACAGCAAAAGGACTATTTGACATTGGTTTAATGGATGCAAAAACGATGCAATCATTTGACGCTAAGTGTTTGCCGGAAGTTAAAAATTTCACGCCAAATCAAATTAAACAAATTCGTTTGCGTGAAAAGGTTAGCCAACCTGTTTTTGCAGAATACTTAAATGCTAGCTCATCAACCATTAAAAAATGGGAAACGGGCGAGAAGCATCCTACTGGGCCAGCTCTAAAGCTACTTAACCTTGTTGCTGAAAAAGGGCTTAATATATTGGCCTAAATTTTTCTCAGCCAATAATACATCTTACCGGCCTTCTTCAGGCCCAATTTACCTGAAAGTTTGCACCAGATGACTCAGGCTTATTTTTAGGTATTGCTATTTGAACAGTGAGTGGTATAGGGAAATCAGCGCCAACAACAATAGCCTCTCCAGGCTTTAAACTTGGTAAAAACATAGAGACTGATCGATCAATTTCACCACAAGCACGTTCAATTATCTCTCTATCCCTATCATTCGTTAGCCTGTGAATTATCATTGTCCCCACCTGACTTAAAATACCCTCTGTGATATCTCTAGGTCTTTGAGTACTTAAACAAATATTTAACCCAAACTTTCTACCCTCTTTTGCTATTAATTCAAAAGCATCAAGCTTAGCGAAGGTATCCTCATTGCCGATATTTTTACCTAAAAAGTTATGAGCTTCATCAACAAATATAACTAATGGTTTATCCTTAAAAATACCAGATCTTGCTTGGTTTAATAAATATCTACCGATTGCATTGGTTACAATTTCTCTTGCTTTGTATTCAAAAGAAATTCCACTTAGATCAATACGTAATAATTTTTTATCTGAATAAAAAAAGGATTCTGCCTCGTCAATTAATGATGGGTTATTGCTTGTAGTTTGAAAAATATCTTTAAATACTACGGACTCTAAAACACTATTTATTCTAGTTATCAGCGATAAGCAATAGGAGTAATTGTTATCCTCTCCACCCCATTTAGAATCATATCCGTTAGATCCATTTGGGTATACGCATTCCTGTTGAATTTGCACTGTCAATTTTTTCACATCAAACGGAGTTGCTGGGTTATCAATTTTATTTATGTTATTATTTTCGTTAAGAGCTTTATTGTACTTGTCTTTAGATTGATTTATTTTTAGCACATACCCACTAGGAAATATATTTGGACTTAACTTTGCCAATCTCAAACTTTTAATAGCCTCTTTTAACTTTGGTCCTTGTATTTTCCCAGAAGGTTCAAATAATGCAATAAAATCACTTTCTTGGAATGCTGTAGGTGGTAATGAGCATGATTTAGAATCAATCGCTGGTAATACTGGTTCTGACAAGTGAGCATGTGTAACATCATCTGGATCTATTAAATTTCTAAATTCACCTGTCGCATCTAATAAGATTATTTTTGAATTAAACTTTAAAGATTGTTCAATGATGCTTGATATTGACCAACTTTTACCACCGCCGGTAGATCCTAAAATTGCTAAATGTCTTCCAAACAATTTTTCTGGTGAAATACTAACTTTACTCTCTTGAGCAACATCTATAGAACCCACTTCTATCTGAATATTCGACTCATTTTTTTCACACATTAATTGTGGTATCATAGAAATTAGTTGGTGGGGTGCCGAATAAACATTATCTCCTAATCGTGGATATGATTCGATACCCGCAGTAACCTTGAGGTTTTCCATCGAAATAGATCCCAATAGTTGCACTTTTCCGACTGCTTCTATGTGACTATTACCGCTCTTATCAAGGCGAACATCCACTAAACGTCCAAATATAATGTTAACTTGCCCCTCAATAAGGACAAACTCTCCTACTTCTCCCCGGCCATACCTTCCTCCCTGATAAAAAGAAGCACTTGGATGCAATGCAGAAGGTAAAGATAGATGAATACTATTAGAAGAAATTGTGTTCACAGATCCAA
>CAYZRM010000067.1:0-5897 GCA_964480845.1 uncultured Coxiellaceae bacterium
CTATGGATAGGTTCTTTTTAAAAAGAATGGTCTGTTATAAATGATGAGAAGCAGTGAAAGGATAGTTAGTATTATGGTCTGAATAATTTTACTATCAGGGTGGGTATTAAATAGCTCATTGAATACCCCTGCGGATACATGAAAAACAATGATGACTAAGATGTTTCTATCTGTTTTATAATAAAGCCAATTCATTAAAATAACGAAGGGAATGATGCTAACCATGAAGTTGAGGCTGTAAATTATGCCGGTTGTTTCTAAATTGCTGTGATAATAGTCTTTAATAAAGAACGCAGGGAAATGCCAAAACGCCCAGTAGCTCGCAAATAGTAAAGAGGTAAATAAAAGATTCATACGTTGGCGTAAGCAATCAGTTCCATAAGAGTGCCAGGCAAGTTCTTCTACAGTTGGTGCAAAGAAAAGCCAAAACCATCCGGGTAGCATTCCACCAGTAAAGGAAACCGTTTTTGCTAACTGAAATTGATCAGGACTATATCCTAGTAGAATGGAGATGCCTTGGGCTAGAAGTATGCTGCCAAGCATTAAAAAACAAGCTAGAAATAAATAAATGGGTCGGAGATTCAGATTAAATAGGCGGCTTTTGAGGTCTTGTCGTAAGGAGGGGTTGTTCCCTATTAACCAAAATGCAATCGCCATGGGTGCGCATAATCCGGCAATAGCTAATGTGCTAATCGTTAATTCGCTTACTTGATTGTCTGTCGGTAAGTGGCTGATATAAGCAGCAAGAAACCATAGTCCCCAAGGAATTATGGTGGAAAGGACGTAGAATAAAATGGGATGGCGGTACGCTTTTAAGTTCATTTTCTTCTCCTAATCTGAAATAAAGTGTAATGAGTTTGGTTTGGCTCCTGCTAATAATTCCAAGGTGTGCTGGATGGCGGTTAAGTAAGCTTTTTCTTCGGTTTTAGATAGCTGGAAAAGGCCGGCGCTTAATATAAATTCAGAGCCGGCTAAGATAACCTGTATGCTTTCTACTGATGGAGCAGATGCAAATACTCCCTCATCATGGCCTTGCTTAAATGCCAATGCTAGTAAAGGGGCTATCATCTTAACGCTTTCTATCGTCAGCTTTTCTTGCAACTCACGATTTTCAGGCTGGTGTATGGCCTCCATGGTGACAGTTGAAGCAATGTGATTTTTTTCTGGCCCTCGTAGCATTTTTTCTAATTTTTGTAGGCCAGTTAGATTGCCAGCCTCAATAATAGAGGAGAAGTGTGTCGTGAGCTTACTCCTGGCTTGCTCAACCATGGCATCAAGAATGTCTTTTTTTGACTTAAAGTAATAATAAAAGGTACCTTTAGCGATGCCAGCTTCTTTAATAATTGAATCTATAGGGGTTTTTTCGTAGCCATATTGTTTAAATAGTTTTTCAGCAGCATGTAAAATCTCTGCTTTTCTTACTTCAGGTTCTTTTATTGTTCTGGTCATATTGCCGGCCTCTTGTTGACTGACCATCAGTCTATAATGACCAATCAAATACTGTCAACTATTTATGTTATGCTGGTCTCTGTTAGATTTGGTTGTATATAGACATTAAAAAACCCGCCATAAGCGGGTTTCTTAATTAAAACAAGATGTTACGTTACGCTGCTGCTTGTTCGCCCATTTTTTTGATTCTATGGGTTAAGCGGCTTTTATGTCTTGCGGCTTTGTTCTTGTGAATGATGCCTTTGTTTACCATACGATCAATCACAGGTGTAGCTTCTTGAATGGCTGTTAAAGCAGCTTTCTGGTCACCAGTAGCAACTGCTGCAACAACTTTTTTGATGTAGGTACGCAGCATGGAACGCATGCTAGCATTGTGCTGCCGATTTTTCTCGGCCTGGCGAACACGTTTCTTCGCTTGCTTTGAATTAGCCAAGGTCTTTCTCCAAAATTCTTATAAGTCATGTGTATAAAAGAGTGCGTAATATGCACGGTTTTTGTGGGGTTGTCAATTTGTTCTGGTTGGTATAGGTTGATTGGATTGATGGTCGATAATTGATCAGTTTGTGGTGCGGAAATTCCAAAAATAATCAAAAGAACGCGATAGCATACGTACTTATCTGCAGGTATGAAGCGGTTTTTCAGGTGGGGCTCATAGAATTGGGTGGGTGCTTGAACTAAATAGTATATTGATTATTTTCTGTTTTTATTAAAAACCCGTAGCCGTTCTTCTATGCGATAGTATAAAGAGTTTTTCTCAAACTGCCCGTTTTTGTTTTTCTTTCCAGTAGGTATGCCAGTTAGTAAATGAATCGCTTCGTCAATGTGGTTGATAGCAAAAATATGAAATTTGGCTTTTTTCACTGCTTCAACAATATCCTCCCTTAGCATCAGATTTTTCTGATTTTCTGCGGGAATAAGTACGCCTTGTTCACCAGTTAATCCATTTTGAAAGCAGACATCATAAAATCCCATGATTTTTTCATTTACACCGCCAACCGTTTGTACATTTCCATGCTGGTCAATTGATCCGGTAATGGCGAGTGATTGCTTTATAGGGGTGTCTGCCAATGCAGAGAGTAAAACACAAAGCTCACCGACAGATGCGCTGTCTCCATCTGTCCAGCAATAAATTTGTTCGAAAGAGATGCTGGCTGATAAGGAATATAGGTGATCTGCATTAAATTGACTGCCTAAGTAGCTAGATATAACAAAGCCTGCTTTAGAGTGCATGGGCCCTGCCATTTTAATTTCACGTTGAATATCGATTAGTTTGCCTTTTCCGGCTCTGACTCTGGCTGTGACACGGGTAGGGTGCCCATAAGAAAAATTGCCAACACGCCTGACAGATAAGCAGTTGGCTTGCCCAACAACATTTCCTTTCGTTTTGATAATAATAAAATGGCGGTGTATATCTTCGTAGTATAATTCTCTTGATCTGTCCATGCGATGTATTTTGGCTAGTATGGCCTGTTTGACATGTGCTTGATCAATACGCTTTTTATTATCTGTGCTAGCCCAGTAGTCTGACTCCAATAGTAAATCTTCAATGTCTCTAATATGAGTAGATAATTTTTCTCTGTCTTCAGCCAGCTCAGAACCAAAATCAATGATTTCGCAAATAGCCTTGTTGGTGAATGGACGTAGTTTTTCTCTATCAGCAATTGTTTTTAGTAATCTAACATAGAGGTTGATATTTTTTTTGTTTCTATCTATTTGCTCATCAAAATCAATGGCTACTTTGAATAGTTCTGTGAAATCAGGGTCTGATTGGCAGAGGGAGTAGTAGGAATTTCTGTCACCCAATAAAATAATTTTAATATCTAGTGGAATAGGTAGTGGCTCGTAAGATACCGGCTTGCTAGCATCGGGATCACTCTCATTTGGTTTTATTTTTACTAACTTCATATGTAGAGCGCTTTTTAGTGCATCCCACAAATCTTTATTTTTTATAATTTTCCTAGCTTCTAAAATTAAGTAACCGCCATTTGCACGTAGTAGGTCGCCAGAGCGTAATAGCGTGAAGTTGGTGGTACTGGCTCCGTGTTGGCTAGTGTACTCTGTCCTAAAGAATAAATTTGAGTAAGAGGGAGCTTCTTCAAATATGATAGGTGCGCCTTTACGATTTCGGTTATCTACAAATAAATTGACGCGATATTTTGTTAGTGCGGGGTTTTCCCAGGAGAAAGTAATGGCATTTGTTTTTTCATCACGTTTAATGAAGTCATTGATATGTTCTAGTATGTCTTTTTGTAATCCTGTTAAATAATTAATAATTTCTGATTTATCAATATACTTGTTTTTGATGCGATTAATAATGGGGGTGACAACGGCAGAGAATGATCGAGTTACAAAGTCTTTTTCTTTTTGATACCGTATTTTGCATATTTGTGCTGTTGTTCTTTTTTCAATTTTATTTTTTTTAAATCGAGAGACAGATGCATGAATTTTTTTTAGATCTGCATGGAAGTCGTGACTTTCAAAGACGGCGACGATGATTGCGCTCAGCTCTTCTATTAGGTAGAACATATCTTGTTGAAAAATATGTCCTTCACCAGCCTTGAATTCGAGTGGCATGGGCCGTTCTGGGTCGTCAAAGTTATAAATATAACACCAGTCAGATGGTATGGGCATGGTTTTAGATTGTTGTTGTAATACCATGGTAATTAGTGAGTATTTCCCAATGCCAGAAGGTCCCATGGCATACATGTTGTAACCTTTGCTTTTAATGCCTATTCCAAAGTCTAGTGCTGCATGGGCGCGATTTTGCCCTAGGAATTCATTAAGCGGTCTTAGCTTATCAAATCGCTCAAAGCTCAACTCTTGAGGGCTAATTTTTCTGCGCAGTAATTTATAATGTAGAGATTTTATTTTTTTCATAGTGTTACAGCGCTCCTCGCAGGGGAATCCATGCATATCTCATATTATAAAATAATTTGAATTTTGTGTGGGGAGAAAAAAAGGAAAAAATTTTTACTGTTTATTTTTAAATGAGTTAAGGCTGGGTTGTTGGTTATGCAGAAAAAATGGCATTTTTGTTGTGGTAAACTGGCTTTACAGTTTGTTTCACATTAATTAAGGAGATTCATCATGTCGAAAGATTACAATCGCGAACAGAATCAACATGGCCAACAAAACAAATGGAATCAACAACCAACAAATAACACTCAACAAAAACATAATCCACAAGAAAGAATCAATCAATCAGGTGGTCAACGACCAGGTCAAGGCACACCAAGCCAACAAAAACCATTAAATCGCGATCCAATGCGCGATAAAAAAACACAAAAATAATAATGGTTGTTAAGTTGTTAATAAGTAGTGACGAAATCCGCAGCCTGTGCTGCGGATTTTTTTATCAGTATGATGGTTTTTCAGGTATGGATATGGCGCTCTGCTGTGAGCTTGCGTTTAATTCGCCATATGTTTAAACGTCGCTTTAAGCTGCCCCAGCAATCCATGATGGCTGCTCGGAAGTAAATGTTGCAGTGATGGTAGACGTGAATCATTGATTCTGTTGACGTACTATTCCCACTATAACCTCATCCACGGATTTTAGTCTATTTCGAGGTGCCGACTATAGCAGAGCATAGCAAATCTATGTATTCTTTTAGGCTATATTGATTGTCTTGTCTAAGGATTATTTAAGTTGTGAGTAAAAGTTTATTAAAGTCCACTTCCGTTGTCGTTTGTATGACCATGGTTTCTCGTGTATTTGGTTTCCTTCGTGATATGGTGACGGCGAATATATTTGGTGCAGGCGCCGCTTTTGACGCATTTTCGGTGGCTTTTCGTATCCCTAATTTTATGCGTAGATTATTTGCTGAGGGATCATTCTCACAAGCTTTTGTACCTGTTCTGGCAGAATATCAAAAAAATAAATCTAAAGAAGAGGTGAGGCATTTTATTGATGCCATGTCAGGCACCTTGGGTGTGGCATTATTGTGCGTTACTATATTGGGTATGCTGGCATCGCCTTTGGTTGTACGTTTGTTTGCTCCGGGGTTTGAAACAGAGGGGCCACGTTTTGATTTAGCTGTGATGATGCTGCGCATTACTTTCCCTTACTTGTTCTTTATTTCGCTAACTGCTTTTTCTGGTGCAGTATTAAATACGTATAGTAAATTTTGGGTAGCAGCTTTTACACCCGTGTTTTTAAATATTTCCATGATTGCTGCGGCCTTTTTCTTGGCGCCACAATTTGCGACACCTATTATTGCTTTGGCTTGGGGTGTGTTTGTCGCGGGTGTTGTGCAGCTCATGTTTCAGCTGCCATTTCTGAGAATGATGCAGTTGTTGCCTAGACCTAGAATGAATTTTCGTGATCCGGGGGTGCGCAAAGTATTGGCTCTGATGGTGCCTGCTTTGTTTGGTGTATCTGTTGGTCAAATTAATCTATTAGTGGATAGTATTTTTGCCTCTTTATTGGTCGTGGGTAGTGTTTCATGGCT
>CAYZRM010000067.1:5997-10177 GCA_964480845.1 uncultured Coxiellaceae bacterium
GTAGGGATTGCGCCGTTTATGCTGGTTAAAATCTTAGCTGCTGGATTTTATGCTAAGCAAGATATGCGAACACCAGTGCGAATTGGTGTGATTGCTATGGTGAGCAATATGTTATTTAATCTGGCATTAATTTATCCATTGAAGCATGCGGGTATCGCCTTGGCTACCTCGTTGGCAGCCATACTTAATGCGGGTATTTTATTTTATTTCCTGAGATTGCGAGGGTTGTATCATCCTAGGGATGGGTGGTTAGTATTTGCGCTTCGTTTAAGCGTGGTTAATCTCGTGCTTGCTTTGTGGTTTTGGTGGGGTGCGGGCGATTTAAGTGCGTGGATGGGGCAGGCTGCAACATGGCGGGTAATGCATTTGCTGGTATTGCTGGTTGTTGGTGTATTGGGCTATTTTGCAATGTTGTGGGTGGTGGGTGTTAGAGTGAGAGATTTGTTGATCCCTATTCACTAAAGTACGCAGATCGGCAGTGCATCGATTAGATCAAGATAGTTGTGGGGTGCTATCATTCCGAGGTTTGAGATCGCTGCGTATGCCGTGTTGTGCAAATGCACGGGTTAAGTTTTCACCGCTGAATTTGACGATATCATGCTCTAGCAGGCGGCTTTTTTTATCGTAATCAAGTGCCTCACTAATGATTTCTTTAATTGCGGGTTGGTTATTTTTTATTAAATTGGCGGCTTCTGCAGGTGATTTACGGGCAGCCTCCAGGGCGCTCACAACATTATGATATTTCTCTTTTAGTGCTTGGTAGGCGGCTCCATTGGTTTGCATGCCATCGCGGAATGGGCTGTATTCTTTGGAAATGCGACTATGCTGTGCCATTAAGTCACGATCTTGCGCCTCGTTAGCCTTGGTTAATGCTTGGCTTAAACCTTTCTCTACATCATTATGCGCAAGCGTCGCGTGCTTGTATGCGTGGGTAAGCAATCTGCCTGCTGTGGTCAGGTCTCGTTCCATTTTGATGATGGTATTGATGGATGGTTCCTGTAATGCCGGGAATTTGCCCTTAGCTAGGGTTTTTAACACAAGTGCATAGCTACCAAAGGGTTGGGCGGTATGGTGGCTGGTTGGATTAACAGTACTCATTATCATCAATTCCCAGTAACTATCTCACTTCTTATTCTAGCACATTTTCCTCTGCCGCTTTGTCTTCGGCTGCCTCATCTAAAAGTGTCTTTGGTTTCAGATAGATAGGAGCAAAAGGGGCTGCCTGTACAAATTCTAGCATGCCTTGTTTGAGTAATTCTAGGGTGGCTAGGAAGGTAACCACAACGCCGATGCGGCCTTCTGATAGGTTAAACAATTGGGTGAATAGGCAATGCTCTTGGCCTTGCACGGTGGCTAGGATGTGAGACATTTTTTCCCTAACAGAAATAGCATCTAATTTTACTTGGTGTTTAGCATTCAGTTCGGCGCGCTTTAAGACATCCATTAACGCTCTGACCATTTCCTTCATATTGACTTCAGGCAGTGGTTTTTCAACGCTAATGTCACTGCTGTCAGCGGAGAGAGGAAAGGTGTCGCGCTCTTCTCGTTCTAGTTTGTCTATGTCTTCAGCGGCTTGTTTAAATCGTTCATATTCTTGTAAGCGTCTAACGAGCTCTGCACGTGGATCTTCTTCAGGATTTTCTACATCAGCCGGGCGAGGTAGCAGCATGCGCGATTTAATTTCAGCTAAAATAGCGGCCATTACCAAGTATTCCGCTGCAAGTTCCAGCGATAGCTCCTGCATTAGCTCAATATATTCCATATACTGTTTGGTAACAGAAGCAATAGGGATATCTAAAATATCTAAGTTTTGTTTGCGAATAAGGTAGAGAAGAAAGTCTAGGGGGCCTTCAAACGCGGATAAAAGAACTTTCATTGCAGCCGGTGGAATATAAAGATCCTTAGGCATATCAACAATCGCCTGGCCATTGATGGTTGCAAATGGCAAACTGGTTGTTTCCACAAGGGTGGCTTCTGGCGTCGTATTGTCAGATTGTTCAATACAATCTGTTAGTTCGGTTTCTGTCATCATAAGTGGTAATATACCCCGAATTACAATTTATATTAATCATAATTTGTGAGATTTATGACAATACCTGATATTAAGAAAGCAGTCAGCATATTAGAGCAGGGTGGTTTAGTTGCCTTGCCAACGGAGACAGTTTATGGGTTGGGAGCTGATGCGGCCAATCCTAAAGCGGTTGAGCGGATTTTTTTGGTCAAAGAGCGTCCTCAAGATCATCCGTTGATTGTTCACTTGGCCGATGTTAGCCAGTTGGATGCTTGGGCAAGAGACATTCCGCCTGTTGCTAAATTGTTAGCGAAGGCTTTTTGGCCAGGGCCTATGACCTTGATTTTAAATAAAAAATCAACGGTGTTGGACCTCGTCACCGCTGGGCAAGATACAGTGGGGGTGCGTATTCCTAGTCATCCTGTTGCAAGAGAGGTGCTAGCCGCATTTGGCCGTGGAGTAGCTGCGCCGTCAGCCAATAAATTTACGCATGTTAGCCCTACGACAGCAAGTGCGGTGAAGGATGAGCTGGGCAATGAGGTTGATTTGATTTTGGACGGTGGTATGTGTGAGGTGGGTTTGGAATCGACCATTATTGATGTAACGGGCGGCCAGCCTGTTATCTTGAGGCCGGGTATGATTACCGCTGAGGACATCGAAGCGGTATTAAACGTGCCGGTGGCGGCCGCAGCCATTGAGATGGTGACCAAGGTGCCTGGTATGCATGAGCTGCATTATGCGCCAACGACTAAGACGGTATTAATTGAGCATTTTGATATTCCTGTGCTATTGCATACTATTACGACCAAGGATTTGCCTGTGGTGTTAATGGTGAGAAGTGAGCCATTGATCCCGATGACGGATCATGTATTTTGGGTGCGTATGCCAGATAAAGCAAAAGACTATGCGCACGAGTTGTATCGTACCTTGCGTTCTTTAGATGCTCAGGGTTATCAACGTATTATTATTGAAAATGTGCCTAATGACTCAGATTGGGTGGCTATTCGAGATCGTCTTAAAAAAGCGACAGGATCAAAAGCATGTTAACGCTATTAACAAAAGAAGAAACAGAAGTGGTTATTTCTGGACCTGCAGGTGAATTGGAGGCAGTGATTGCAAAGCCCATAGGTGAAGATAGAAAAATATTGGGTTTTATTTGTCATCCGCACCCACTATATGGTGGCACGATGACCAATAAGGTAGTGACAACCTTGGTCAAGACCTTTCAGCATCAAGGAGTAACAACAGTTAGATTTAATTTTCGTGGTGTGGGAAAAAGCGAGGGTGTATTTGATCATGGCTTGGGTGAGCTAAATGATTTGTTGGCAGTGATGGAGTGGGTGAAGAAAGAATATCCTTATCAGGCAATTTGGTTAGGTGGTTTTTCATTTGGTGCTTTTATTGCTACTAAGGCAGCAACCCTATTTCCTGTGCAAACGTTGGTAACGGTTGCACCAGCAGTAGAGCGTTTCCCTATGGAGGGGTTGTCACCTAGCGTGAAAAAGTGGGTATTAGTGCAGGGTGAGAAAGACGATATTGTCTCTGCGCCTGCTGTATTTAAATGGGCGGCGAGTCGTGAGGTACCACCTGTTGTGATTTGTTTTCCAGATGCGGGGCATTTCTTTCATGGCCAGTTGGGCCTGTTGAGATCGAGAATAGAGGCGGCTTTATGAAGTGAGGGCTCGCAATCAATCGCGAGCCCAGGTGTTTTTGTTTTTTAGCGCTTAAATTTGTTTGCTTCTTCTTTGATATCTTTTGCTGCATATTCTCCCGGTTCTTTTGAGGGAGATCCCTGAGCCTGTATTTCTTCTTTTAGTCTTTTGGCGTGAGCTGCGACATGGTGGTCTTTGACTGCAGAAAGTTTTAGTTTGCCTGCAAAATTGGAGTAGCGACTAATCGCAACACCTTGCATTTTTGCTTGTATTACCAGGGCAACCATACAGGTGTAGGGAAGGTGAGGGAAGTTGAATTGTAGGGGTTGCGTTGCGCGCTTATCAGCAAGGAAGCTATTTAGCGCATTGTGTGCCCATGACATCACTGACATGCTTGGTAGTGTACTGGTTCCTAGCCTAGTGGAGCTAAGATGAACAGTGTCCAATGCTAGGGCGTCTTTAGTAGTTGGATTTAAATAAATATCAGATCGGTATTCCTTGATTGTGATTTTTTCAT
>CAYZRM010000068.1:0-9837 GCA_964480845.1 uncultured Coxiellaceae bacterium
TCCATGGTAGGCGGATGGTGAACAAGCAAGGCGCAATGCCCTTAGATGAATTTCGCAACGTCATTGAAATTAATTTAATTGGCACATTTAATGTGATGCGTGTCGTCGCGAATGCCATGACAAATTTACCTACTATCGGCGATTCTGAAGAACGTGGTGTCATTATTAATACTGCTTCTGTTGCTGCATTTGAAGGTCAAATTGGCCAAACTGCTTATAGTGCATCCAAAGGTGGTATTGTCAGCCTTACCTTACCGGCTGCTAGAGAGTTAGCTAAATTTGGCATTCGTGTCATGACCATTTCTCCAGGGCTGGTTGATACACCCATGTTTGACAAAATTCCTCCTGAAGCACGGGCTTCTTTAGGTGCCATGGTACCTTTTCCAAAACGCTTAGCTAGACCAGAAGAATATGCATTATTAGCACGTCAGATCATTGAGAATCCTATGTTAAATGGTGAGGTCATTCGATTAGATGGTGCATTAAGAATGCAGCCCGAATAATAAATACCCAAGCCCGCAGACAATGCGGGCTTAACACTATAATCCTGCCTATAAAAAGCATATAATACCCTGATCAAAGTGAGGGTAATGCTATGTTAAAAAGAGTTTTCTTGTTTTTACTAACCAACGTCTTAGTGATTGCCACTATTTCTATCGTCACTAGTATTTTCGGCCTACATTCCTATCTAACTGCGTACGGCATAAATTATGAACAACTAATGTATTTCTGTGCAATATGGGGCATGGGTGGCGCTTTTATTTCCTTATTAATGTCTAAGTTTGTTGCCAAAATGGCGATGGGTGTTGTGATTATCCGGCCTAACCAAGCTACTTCACAACAAGCCCAGTTACTAGAAATTGTACATAATCTAGCGAAAAAGGCAGGCATTACAACCATGCCTGAAGTTGGTATTTACAACTCGCCAGAAGTGAATGCCTTTGCAACAGGCCCCACTAAAAATCGTTCTTTAGTAGCTGTTTCCTCTGGCTTGTTAAACAACATGAATCGTAATGAAGTAGAAGCTGTCTTAGGCCATGAGATATCTCATGTTGCCAATGGTGACATGGTAACCATGACCCTTATTCAAGGCATAGTGAATGCCTTTGCAATGTTTTTATCCCGCATTGTTGCATTTGCTATCTCAACAGCACTATCCCGTGGAGATGACAAGGAAGAAGGCGGTATGTCCCATCTCGCTTTTTACGGTCTGACTTTTGTATTTGATATTATTTTTACCTTACTAGGCAGCATTCTAGTAGCGGCTTTCTCACGCTGGCGAGAATATCGTGCTGATAATGGCGGTGCGCGGCTAACAGGAAAAGATAATATGATTGCTGCACTAAGACGTTTACAAGGCACAGCAGATGTTGAAGACGAAAGAGCACCATCGCTAGCTGCTCTAAAAATCTCACAACACAGCTCATGGCTGGCACTATTATCTAGCCATCCTCCTTTAGAAAAACGCATTGAGCGCTTACAAAAAAACACCCAATTAAGATAACAGATCTGCCCCGATAGCTCATCGGGGCTAAGCAAGGATGCTTTATGAGCTTTGCACGCAAATTAAAAGAACTCATCATCGGTGGTCAACTTAACCCTTTTCATCCTCACATTTTGAAGCATGCTTCATTAGTTGCTTTTTTGGCATGGGTAGGATTAGGCGCAGATGGTTTATCCTCATCTTGTTATGGTCCTGAAGAAGCATACCTTGCCCTAGGAACACACCACCACTTTGCTTTATATATTGCCATTGCAACTGCTATCACTATCTTTGTGATTTCGATTGGCTACAACCAAGTGATTGAATTATTTCCCAGTGGCGGTGGTGGTTACAAAGTTGCTTCTCAACTATTAGGGCCCCATATTGGTTTAGTATCTGGTGCAGCACTAGTTGTTGACTATGCACTTACAATTGCGGTTTCGACTGCCAGTTCCATGGATGCTTTTTTCAGCCTATTACCAACTAGTCTGTTGGCGTATAAGTTAGTGGCTGAAGTAGGCCTGATTTTCCTACTGCTATTGTTAAATATGCGGGGAATGAAAGAATCAATAAAATTTTTATTACCTATTTTCTTAGGCTTCTTTTTCGTTCACGTTACACTCATTGTTTATGGAATTTTTGCACATCGTCAAGGTTTAAGCCTGATTATCCCCTATACGCTAGAAGATACAAGCTCAACCATTAAAGCAATAGGTTTATTGCCCGTACTCGCCTTGATTTTACACGCCTACTCTTTAGGTGGCGGTACTTATACTGGCCTTGAAGCTGTCTCAAATAACGTTAACCGATTGCGTGAACCACGCGTTGCAACCGGCAAATGGACCATGTTTTATATGGCTATCTCTTTGAGCCTCACCGCCTCAGGCATGATGCTACTCTTCTTATTATGGGAACCCCAATCTGTTTTTGGTGAAACCTTAAATGCCACCGTCTTCCATGCTATTTTAGGCGACTCTACATTTGGCAAAACAATGCTACTGCTCACGTTATTCCTAGAAGCAGGCCTACTATTTGTAGCAGCAAATACAGGCTTTTTAGCTGGCCCTAGTGTATTAGCAAATATGGCTATTGATGGCTGGATGCCGTCTCGTTTCCGCCATTTGTCTACCCGGCTAGTGATTCAAAATGGTTTATTCCTATTTGGCATTTTTGCAATCGCTATTCTGCTTTGGTGTGAGGGTAAAGTTACTTTATTGGTGGTGTTATATAGTATTAACGTATTCGTTACCTTTTCCTTATCCCTATTTGGCATGTGTGTTTATTGGGCAAAACAGCGGAAAAAAGCATCCCCTTTTTGGTTATGGCGCCTTTGTTTTTCATTTTTAGCATTTGCTATTACAAGCAGCATATTAGCTATCACCTTGATTTCAAAATTTGAATCAGGTGGCTGGCTAACTGTTGTAGTAACTTGTACTGTTATTTTTATCTGTATGCTGATTAAACGATATTACCGTCATTTTGAACATAAATTAGCAAAAATTGATATTGAATTAAAACAACCAATAGACCTTCCTATTCATCAATGTACGCTTGACCCTAAACTAGCGACAGCAGTTATCATGCTAGGAAAAAGTCCAGGCGTTGCCATGCATACTCTCTTGCATATCATTCGCATGTTCCCTGGACACTTCCATAATTTTATTTTTTTAAGTGCAGGCATTGTTGATGTAGAGAGTTTTGTCGGGCAAGAAAGCTTGGAAGTGCTTAGACAAGAAGTAAATAACAATCTCAAGTATTTTGTTGATTACTGCCACCAATATAATATGGCAGCAGAAGGCTATGTTGCTTTTGGCACAGATACCGTAGAGGAACTGACGAATCTTGCTGAGTTGGTTAATAAGAAATACCCCAACTGTATTTTCTTCTCGAGCAAATTGATTTTCGAGCATGATAATTTCATTACACGTTTTTTACATAATGAAACAGCCATCACACTACAGAGAAATTTAAACTTCTTAGGTAAGGAATTAGTCATATTACCCATGAAAATTAGATAATTATGATTCTTCTGCCTTCTTAATTTCGCCAACAATACTAAGGCTGGAAATAATTACTACTAAGAACGGTAAAATAAGGGCAAGGTAAGGGTTAGATGGTGCTATACCTATTACATTTAAAATAAAAGTTTGTATTAATAGTGTTAACACAGTAACCAAGCTTAAAAAAATCAGGCAGGCAATCCAATAATAGATCTCCGCTTTATATTTTTTAAATAATCTTGGCTTACATAAACACTTAGGCAACCCTTTTACCAACCAAAGAACCGCTGCTTGGCGAAGTTTAGGCTTTTCTAACCAATCACTTAAAATGTAATAGCCATCCAATTCTTGTAAGGGACTTAGCATACGAATAGCACCAATATACGTATACAAAGCAAACAACCACAACATACCTTGTAAATATGGATTGGGGATGGCAAACATTAAAAAAGAAGCCAATCCCGCAACCAGCAAATCGACATATATTCCAGCTGCATTGACTAGCATTCTGGGCCGTCTAGTTGCCAACCACATATCTGTTGTATCAGTAAATGCCACTGGCCCAAACCAATACCAGCCCACACCAATATAATGCACCTCGCGCCCAAAAGCTTTCACCGCAAATGCATGACCTAATTCATGCAATACAACAGCCAATAAACTCAGCGGCAACAAGCCCAACAATAGTAAAAAACTCGCATGTTGTGTGCTAAAAAACAATAAAACATCCGAGGTATTTAATGCAAAAGCAAACAAACCCCAGATAGAAAAAATAGCTAAGATTATTTGTCCAGGTTTACTAAAAAAGTAACGTATAAATTTATGATAATGCTTACTAACCCATGGATCAGCATCGCCAAAAGCATATTTAAACTCTAATATTTTTTTGGTCCATGCCAATGCGTTGCCAAAAAATGTTTTTGGCTTACCCTTACTTTGATTGTCAATCTCAATATTACTAATAAATCCTGACTTAGTTAACTTAGAAATGAGAGCTGCAACAATATCAGGTGCAAATACATTAAATTTTTCTGCTAAATTCATCGTAATATCTTGCAAGGTATGCTTTCCATCCAGTTGACCCCAAATATAGCGCCCCTCAACAGATAATTTAAAATAACTATTACTTTTACTATTTTTTAAGATGGTTAGCTGTTGACCATCCGCTGTTTTTTGTTCATGCTCAGTGACATCACTATTTTTTAATGGTTGGCTTCTATCAAGCATCAATGTCATAAATGTACTCGCTACTTTATCTTCTGATTCGAGTAGCTCTGATAAATAAGCATGATTTAAACTAAGCAATGCTGTATCTTCTAATGCCCTTGCTGTTGCATTTCTAGGTACGCGTGCAATTAATGTTGCTTCGCCAAACAACACGGGGGGTTTTAAAATAGCGAGCTGCCTTTCATCCCCATCCTCATCTTTATCAATTATCTCTATGCGGCCTGAGCGTATTAAATAACATTTGTCGCCCAAATCTCCTTTATGAAACAGCTCTTCACCTGCTTTAATATCAACATTAATAACCCTATCGGCTAACCAATTTATCCTGTCATTAGACAATTTGGAAAAAGGTAAAGACTGTTTAATTAATTGCATGCGCAACATCTTTTCTGACTGCTCATACATCGATAGCTCTAAATCATTCTGCGTCAAGAATATATATAATTCCTTCAAACCAATCTGTAATAAATAACAATTTGTCATCGCGGTTACAGTTGCGGTACGCCTGCCTGTTGTCGAGTAAAATCCAGCATCATTTAACCCTATCCCCTCCCCATCATTCAAGATTGCGACAGGAATTTCTTTTATCATTTTCTTATTCTTATGATTAGACTGGTAGGTTACTTCTGCTTTCCCGCTAACAATAATATAAATACTATCAACCAACTCATTTTGAGTAACAATTTTTTCGCCAGGATCATAAATAACTTCTACGCAAAGATCCGCCAACTCTTCACTTTGTTTTTCTGTTAATTTAGAAAAACAAGGAAAACTCATTAGCAATTGCCGCCTTTCTTTATTCTGAATTGTTTTTTCTTTCAAGTAGTTCACGCAATCCATCCTTAATACTAAGCCTCTCTTATTAGTATACCTCTTCACAATCTGATATGATGTGAAAATAAGGGAGAAAAAAGAGGAGATATGTGATGCCTAATATCGTGTACGAAGGCACACCTATGCAGATAGTCGGTACTTTACCTCGCGTTGGATCATATGCAC
Organism: uncultured Coxiellaceae bacterium; assembly: GCA_964480845.1. Lineage (GTDB taxonomy): Bacteria > Pseudomonadota > Gammaproteobacteria > DSM-16500 > DSM-16500 > Aquicella. The sequence continues at coordinate 5,710 of CAYZRM010000068.1, forward strand.
CTAATTTCACTGTAACTAAAACTGATCTGAGTGAAATTAGCCTGAAAAATTATTTGGGCCGGAAAATAATTCTAAATATCTTTCCCAGCTTAGATACCGAAACTTGTGCTAGTGCTATGGTTAATTTTAATGATATTGCAGCCCAGCTCCCTAATGTATTGATTTTATGTATCTCTGCAGATTTGCCATTTGCACAACATCGTTTTTGCTCGGCAGAGCACTTAAACAACGTCCAGCCCGTTTCAGTCTTTCGTCATCAGAACTTTGGATCAGATTATGGTGTGACCATCACATCAGGTCAATTCTCTGGCTTACTTGCTCGTGCAGTTATTATTATTGATGAAGAAGGAAGAGTCATCTACACACAACTTGTAGATGAACTAACAAATGAGCCAAATTACGATAAAATTCTAGCAATACTAAAAGACTAAGTCAGCTCAACACAAAATACCACTATGCACTTTTTAAGCTAGGCTGGCTGTTGCTACTCTCTGCTCTTAAAGAAGCCTGCAATATCTCTTGTATGCCTGTAATTTTTCTGACTTGCTTTTTCTCAGCTGGTGAAAATACCTCATCAGGCAATGTCAACAATGTGTTAATCCATTCATCAATCAAATCCCTATCTTCTCCTGTTAGACTTTCATGTTTCATCAATGCTTGCAATCCTTGACCAGTTGCTGTTACTGCACTCGCTACATTATTGCCTACAACTTGAGATAGCTTACTAATAACATATGCAAATATGCCGGCCTGGGCTTTGGGTAAAATAGTAGATGTTGCAAACCGGTCTAAATTAGTAATAAGCATGCCACTCGCACCAAAAATCACTAGACCTACTGGGCCAGAAATAAATGCAAAAATACCCCGACCAATCAATGGCATTAATAGATCAACAGCAATCACTTTGGTTAATAAAAAAGGAGCTGTATGGCGAACAGCCAAACTCACACCAGAAGCAACCGCCTGAGTTAAGTAACCAGGCTTATTCATCACATCTTTTTCTAATGCAATATAACTATTTATTTCATCTTTTAGTGTTGCTAATTGATCAATATCTACATTTTTATTAAAAGGCTGAGACATAATATTTAAATGCACAACCACAGCTTCTAGTTTTGCTATTTTTAGTTCTGGGCTGATTTCAGACAAACATTTAACATTCAATATATCTAGGAATAATGAAAAGAGTCGACTACCAGAGTTGTAAACATAGCCTTCCTTAAATGCTGGTGAATGCAAACTGTATTCCTGAGCAATCCGCATTGCTCGGTATAAAACGGCACCAGAAATAGTCTCTTGGGCTTGATAATATTGCTGTTCTGACATATGAGCAATATCTCCACCATGTAATGCAATACACGACTCAGCAATAGACTGAATAAAACAGAGAGCACTTTCGCGCTCATTATTAGGTTTCCAAAAAAGACCTGTTTTATTTCCCCAATCCTGGTATTTATTACGCAACTCATTCAAATCATGCTGTATTGTTTCTAAAGCAGGTGTACTTTCCTGTAACTTACCTAATTTCTTATCATTGCGTTGTCGCAATATTTTCAAAATGCTAACAATATCAAGCAACCATCCATTTTTTGTTTTATTGCCTAATAAATTATCGTACACATGATCATTCACGTAATGATACAGTTTATTGATGTAAATCAGCCGCTCATCATCGCCCAGTTGGTTATCAGGAGTAATTTCTAAGAGCTGATTTTCTATAATGGTTGCTAATGTACTACCCCCCAATGGCTTCAGTAGCCAAGAAGAGCTGATAGCAGCATGCCCGCTCCAATACTCTTTCTTAATCAACTCATCCATTAGAATAAGACCAGCCAATAAAAGACCCCGCTCCTCCTGCTCTGGTAATCTTGCACATGCCACATGGACTTGTAATGCATCATATAACTCAATCAAATAACTACGATTAGATTTTTTATAAGCTAAACGCAACTGATTGCCTTTCTGGCGCATACTGTTCAGAGAAGGTAGGTTATAACGCATATTTACACTCCATGTAGTAGAGAAGTTTATCTTACGACTATAATAAATTCATATTAAGAAAATATTAAGCCTTGAAAAATTTATAACTATATGAATTTCATATATATATTAGTGACCCACCCACTTCATGATACAGTTAAGTGTTAGGAGGAAAATAAAATGAGCGATCTCAAAGACATTTTCAGTGAATGGCAGAGCAACCTAGAATTTAGGGAAAATTTTAAGAAAAACCCTGAAGATGCTCTAAAAAAAGCTGGATTTGATTTAAGTGAAGAAGATTTATCCAAAGTAAAGGCGCTACTCACGCTCAACAAATCAGATAATGAAAAATTAGACGAACGTATTAGCAAATAACGGCTTGGCATTTCATTCAATTCGGCTAGACTAGGAAAAAAGATCAAGGAAGAATTCTCATGCACGCAGATCCTATTGTTATTGTCAGTATTGCAAGAACCCCTCTAGGTAATTTTAGTGGTGAATTAAAAGATATTCCTGCGCCTGAACTTGGCAGCTATGCGATCAAAGCAGCCATTGAGCGCGCTCATTTAAAGCCTGAAGACATACATGAGGTGCTAATGGGCTGCGTCTTACCAGCAGGACAGGGTCAAGCACCAGCCAGACAAGCAGCGCTAAAAGCCAATATCCCTGTCAGCACCCCTTGTACCACCTTAAACAAGGTCTGCGGTTCCGGCATGAAAGCAATCATGCTAGCACATGATGCCCTTATAGCAGGATCAAGTGACATCATCATAGCTGGTGGCATGGAAAGTATGACGAATGCACCCTATTTATTAACCAAAGCACGCCAAGGTTATCGTTTTGGTAAAAATGAAATATACGACCATATGACCATGGATGGCTTGGAAGATGCCTATGATAAAGGCAGAGCCATGGGTACATTTGCAGAAGAAACAGTCAAGCAATATGGTTTCTCGCGCGAAGAACAAGATGCCTATGCACTCGCTTCTTTCCAACGCGCCAGACAAGCAGCTGAAGCAAATTTATTTGCAGATGAGATCATACCTATCACTATTCATAATAAACAAGGTGAAAAAGTCATTAGCAAAGATGAACATCCTGATAGTGTTAATCTTGAAAAGTTACCTAAATTAGGTGCTGCGTTTGCAAAAGATGGTACCGTGACAGCAGGGAATGCCAGCTGTATATCAGATGGCGCAGCAGCTGTTATATTAATGAAAGAATCAGAAGCCAAAAAACGTGGACTAAACCCTTTAGCAAAAGTAATTGCTCACAGTTCTCATGCAAAACAACCCAGTGAATTCACGACAGCACCCATTGGTGCAATTGAACAGTTGTTGAAAAAGATAGGTTGGGAAGTCGGTGAAATCGACTTGTGGGAAATTAATGAAGCATTTGCCGTAGTATGCATGGCAGCTATGCATGACTTAAAAATCTCGCATGAAAAAGTCAATATATTTGGTGGAGGTATTGCACTCGGTCATCCTATTGGTGCTAGTGGTGCACGTATTGTTGTGACCTTAATCAATGCATTAAAACAAAAACAACTTAAAAAAGGCATTGCTGCACTTTGCATAGGTGGTGGCGAAGCAACAGCTATTGCAATAGAAATGTGTTAGGAAGATAACAATATGAGTACAACGCGTGATGTGATGGATTTTGACGTGGTTATTGTTGGTGCTGGTCCTGCTGGGCTAGCTGCTAGCATACGATTAGCGCAACTAGCCAATGAAAAACAGCAACCCCTTAATATTTGTGTGATTGATAAGGCCGAAATGGTCGGTGGGCATTTATTATCTGGTGCTGTTCTAGAACCTCGTGCACTAGATGAACTAATTCCTGATTGGAAAGATAAGCAACCACCTATGCACACACCAGTTATAGAAGATACATTCTGTTTCTTGACGAAAAATACTGCCTGGCCACTCCCTACGCCGCCACAGATGCGAAACCATAGTAATTTCATTATTAGTTTAGATCAATTTAGTCGATGGTTGGCTGAACAAGCAGAAATCTTAGGCGTTAATATTTTTCCTGGATTTGCTGCAACAGAAATTATTTATGAAGATGATAGGGTATGTGGCATTATCACTGGAGATAAAGGCCTAGATAGATCAGGGAAACCAAAATCTAACTATCAACCAGGTA
>CAYZRM010000069.1:0-9403 GCA_964480845.1 uncultured Coxiellaceae bacterium
ATAACACTCACAAACAGTATTGATAAATTTGAAAGACGATTTGAAGCAGTAAAAACATTAAGCAAGCAAGATAACCTTCACTCATTACAAGGAAAAACCTTCGAGGAATTAATGAGTTACTGGAAAAAAGCAAAAAAGTTAGTGGGATAAAATGACAAATACCAGCTACTGGGTTTACATCTTACTCTGTGAAAATAATACTTATTACACAGGGTATACCGCTGATCTATCCAAGCGATATCAATTACATTTAGCTGGTAAGGCGAGCAAATATACTCGTAGCTTTAAGCCTGTCAAAATTGCTCAATCATGGGAGATTTTGACAGGTAAAAAATCCGCCTTACAACTGGAATACTACATTAAAAAACTCTCTCGCAAACAGAAAGAATATTTGATCAATCAGCCAGATCAACTTTTAAAAACTTAACACCCCTTATACCACACCAACAGCGTGCAGCCAGTCTTGTGTAGGCTCTATCAATCGCCTCTCTTTCAGACTAAAAAGCCCCGTTAAAAACTCAGCAGAACAGCAGACCTCCCCCTTTCTTACCATTTTTTGCACCAATATTCCCACCTTGCCATCATAAGAAAGCATTTGAGTCTGAATTTCAACTTCATCACGCAAATGCAACTCTTTTAAAAATGACATTTTCACTTCCAGAATAACAGGACCCACTCCTGTTTCTTTGATTTTTTGCATCCCAAAACCACGATTGGTAATCAAATCCCAGCGCGCTTCCTCTAAAATAGAAAGATAAGCGGCATTATTAACATGCCCAAATGTATCCAAATGATGCTCTTTGATCATGAACGGATAAGAAAAGACCTCAGATTGCATATACGCTCCTCACAATATCTTGCTAGACTTATATAATATACCATCACAAGGATACTGCTCATATGAAAACTAGGCCAGTTTACATAGCCGGTGGAATACGTACCCCCTTTGTTAAATCAATGACAACCTATCGGGACATTTCAACACAAGAATTAATGATAGCCTCTTTACAAGCATTAGTAGAAAAAATGCAGCTAGAAGATAGAATAATCGGCGATGTAGGCTTAGGTGCAGTAATGAATAGCTCTTTCAACTGGAATCTAGCCAGGGAATGCGTGCTAGGAACGACACTGAACGCACACACACCCGCCTACACCTTGCAACGCGCTTGCGGCACCAGCTTAGAAACCACCTTACAAATCGCCTTAAAAATTGCAAACTATCAAATAAATGATGGTATTGCCGCAGGTGTTGATAGCAATAGTGATCTACCCATCATGTTTCGCCGCTCTTTTGCTAGCAAATTAATAGCATTGCATCATGCAAGAACCTGGCAGGAACGACTCAAAGTGATTAGCCAACTCCGTCTTTCAGACTTAAAGCCTCAATTTCCCGGCGTTATTGAACCAAGAACAGGTTTGTCTATGGGGGAGCATACCGAAAATATGGTAAAGGAATGGAAGATTAGTCGTCAGGAACAAGATCAACTTGCATTACTCAGCCATCAACATGGCAGCAAGGCATATGATGAAGGCTTTTATAGTGATTTGGTGTTGAACTATATGGGCCTAAAACGCGATAGTATTTTAAGAGCAGATACCACATTAGAAAAATTAGCGGCATTAAGACCAGCTTTTGATAAAACTGGCAGTGGCACACTAACAGCTGGCAATAGCACTCCACTAACTGATGGCTCCGCAGCCATTTATCTTGTATCAGAAGACATTGCCCAACAATATCAACACCCACTACTAGCACGCTTCATTGATGCGCAAGCAGCCGCCGTTGATTTTGTGCATGGCGAAGGTCTATTAATGGCACCTACTTATGCTGTTAGCGAGCTATTAAAACGCAACCACCTATCATTGCAAGATTTTGATTTTTATGAAATACATGAAGCGTTTGAAGGACAAGTTCTTTGTACACTCAAAGCATGGGAATCGGACGAATATTGCAAACGCGTATTGGGGCAAAAACAAGCAATGGGACCAATTGATAAAAGCAAAATGAATATTAAAGGTGGCAGCGTTGCCTTAGGCCATCCATTTGCAGCAACAGGTGCCAGAATCATTGCCAGCCTTGCAAAAATGTTACATGAGAAAGGCACTGGCCGAGGGTTAATTTCAATCTGCACAGCTGGTGGCATGGGTGTCGCAGCCATTCTAGAAGCTGTTTAAAACATGTAATTTACACCAAATACACATTCCTAAAATGGTCGCGATGAGGAGGCAATTTCATTCGTGGAAGATGATAAATACATAGCATGATCATCTAACTCCTGAATAAAATTATACAACACCTTTTCGCGACTTTCCTCAATGGTCAGCTTCTGTTGAGTGATTTTTTCTATCACTTGTAGCTCTTGCTCAGTCAATACTCGCATCTTCGTTGGAGCTTGCTCAATATAGGACAATCCTTTTAATTGCACGGGAATTAGCTCATCAAAGTGTTGCAGCGCTTTAGCATCCATCTCTATTTTTTTCAAAATCCCTTTTTGTAAAAAATGCAGCTCATCTGGGGTACGAACATACAATGCATCTATCATGAGTAATTTAGAATTCAATAAAGGTGATACAGCTTTAGTAACCATCAAACATACTCGCCTTCCACGTGATGCATGCAGAGCCATTGCATAATGAGAAGGCCCCTCATAATTAGGATGCCTGCTTACCTCAGGAGCCATATATGCCATAGCAGAGTAAGTTTTATTAATATTCAATAATCGATGAATTTCTATATCAATCATCGAAGAAGAAAAACCAAATAGTGGTTGATTGGGATGCTTAATGATACTTAGTGTATTATTCATTCCCTGCTTTATCTCTTGCAATAGTTCTGCTGAACTATAACCATCAATATAATTTGGATCGAATAACATCACAGGCAAGAAACCATTTTGAATCAGTAATCTCTGCAACAACATTAAACTTGTTCGACCATTAAAATCATTAAACGCATGTATAAGCTCTACCTCTTTCACGAATCGAATAATGATTGTTAATTTTCCCTCTTGCGTTGATGCAAACAAAATATCCCTATTAAATTCATCGCAGCAATTATCTAACAATAAAGCTAAATGCTGATAATCTGGAGCTCGATAATATAACTCTCCACCCTCATTAATGATTCGCCAAAGCTCTTCTTTTGTTTTTTCGCTGACACATAAATCTAGGCGGTTATGACATGAATGTTCAGCTGAATCATTCTCTTTGACTTCAACCAACTGAGCCCCATATTTTTTATATCTCACCAAAAACTCATCATAGAATTCATAAAAACCAAGTTCACTTAAAAAGTTATTCCTACTATATCGCAATGCATAGTCAAATAAATAAAAACCGCCAGGACTTTTCCGTAGCTGGCCTGGAAAGAGAGGCTTATTACCAACAACAGAGACTTGACCATACTTATTTAAATACGCACCACATGCATAATGCATTTTTTGGATATATTGCGTTGACATTAACAAATTCAGATCACTAAACGCTAATGTTAAACCATTAAATGCAGCATCTACCGATCCCTCCTCACGATTAGCATAACCCAACCAGCCATATTCGTTTTTATGAAGATATCCATCAACAATGAATCGATACAATTCATTTTGTGGAACTTGTTTAAGGTACTCAATGTGAGAAAACGCAAGCTCTGGTAAATTGCAAACAATAGGAGGTTTGGCAGATTCATCAGTCTTAATCTGTTTAAATAATCTACTTCTCATAATTAATCCCCAGGAATTCCCGCCAACCTCGTTGTCCCCCGCGAAGGCGGGGGATCCAGCTTGCCATTGCCTGCCTGGATCCCGCGGACAAGCCGCGGGACGACAGTTAGCGGGAGTCGCTGATTAATCCCAACTGAAAAAATTAAAAAAAAGCCACCCTAAGGTGGCTTTTTATATAGCATGCGACGATATTACTTCTCTTCGCCTTCTGTGCTATTCATGCCTTTAAACAAATCGCCTAGCGTTGTTTTTAAGCCTGTATCAGCAGCAGCTGCTTTCTTTTTCTTACCTGTTGTTGCAGTTGCAGTACCAGTAGCCGCTTTTGTTGCTTTGGTAGTTGCCTTTTTAGCAGGAGTTTTAGCATCTTTTGCTTTAATAGAAAGTGTAATAGCGTGTGCTTTTCTATCAGAACCCATTACTTTTGCTTCAACGGTATCACCAATATTTAGCTTGGTACGAGCATCTTCAATTTTTTCATCAGCAGAAATTTCAGCAGCGCGTAATACACCACGAATGCCATCAGCTAATTCAACAATTGCTTGCTTTTGATCTACTTCAACAACGGTACCTGTTACGATCTGGCCCTTTTCGTTATCGGTTAAGTAATTAGCCAATGGATCTTCAGCCAACTGCTTAAGACCTAATGCAATACGCTCACGTTCTACATCAATCGCTAGGATAACAGCTTCTAATTCATCACCTTTTTGATATTTACGTAAGGTTTCTTGTGCATCACCTTCGCTCCAAGCAATATCAGAAAGATAAATTAAACCATCAATACCGCCATCTAATTCTAAGAAGATGCCAAAATCAGTGATGGATTTGATCTTACCCTTAACATGCAAGCCTTTTTCATGGTTCTCAGCAAACGCAGCCCATGGATTTGGTGTGCATTGCTTAATACCTAGAGAAATACGGCGACGCTCTGCATCAACATCAAGAACCATTACTTCAACTTCCTGGCCTAAATGGATGACTTTATTAGGATTAACGTTCTTATTGGTCCAATCCATTTCAGAAACGTGCACCAAACCTTCAATGCCTTCTTCAATTTCAACGAAGCAGCCGTAATCAGTAATATTGGTAACACGACCAGAGATTTTCGCATTTACTGGGTAGCGTTGGCTAATATCTAACCATGGATCGCCGCCTAATTGCTTCAAGCCTAAGGATACGCGAACATTGTCACGGTCTATCTTCAATACTTTAACTTTGATTTCGTCACCGATATTTAGGATTTCGCTAGGATGCTTAATACGCTTCCAGGACATGTCAGTAATATGGAGCAGACCATCCACACCACCTAGATCAATGAATGCGCCGTAATCGGTCAGGTTCTTAACGATACCCTTCACTTCATGGCCTTCATTGATATTTTCTAATACAGCTGCACGCTCAACATTGCTTTCTGCTTCTAATACTGCACGACGAGAAACAACAATATTGTTACGCTTAGGATCAACTTTGATCACTTTGAATTCAAATTCTTTGCCTTCAAATGCTTCAGGATCACGGATAGGCTTAACATCTACTAAAGAACCAGGTAAGAATGCACGTACCTTATTGATTTCAACAGTAAATCCACCTTTTACGCGGCCAACGATAGTACCTTTAATGGTTTCCTTAGCTTCATAAGCGCTTTCAAGGTGAGACCAAGATTCAAGACGTTTAGCACGCTCACGAGATAAACGTGTGCTACCAAAACCATCTTCTAGCACTTCAAGTGCCACTTTAACTTCATCGCCTACTTTTGCTTCAAGCTTGCCAGCTTCGTCGTAGAATTGTTCGATGGAAATATAAGACTCGGATTTTAAGCCAGCATCAACAACAACGTATTTATCTTCAATACGTTCAACGGTGGCATTAATGATTGCACCTGGTAACATAGGAGCATTATTTAGGCTTTGTTCAAATAATAGAGCGAAATTTTCTTGGTTGTTCACTAGAGAACCTCAAAACTTACAACTGGTTAGTAGTTAATGACTTTATCTGCTACTACAGAACGACCCCGGCTAGATTTAGGTATCTGGCTCACGGTTGAAGCAGAGCAGGAAAGGCCTTTTTCTTTCGATTGCCCGACCAGCATTTAAGCGATCAGTATCAATCATTATAGCATCGTCAGCAGACTTTAGGCGGGCGCTACCATTTCACTTTGAGTCATACCCATAGGCCCAGACAACTGCTCGATGCGCGGCCAATGGTAACACTGATTCACCAATCCTTCAACTAATTGAAACGCCTTAACTATCTGCTACGCAACGACCTCAGCTAGATTGATCGCCGGGGTTGAGGTAGCAGGAAAGGTCTTTTTTCCTTCAATCTCCAAAAGAATTCTTTCAGCCACCTGATCAGCACTCAAGCGATCAGTGTCGATGATTATCGCATCAGCAGCAGGCTTGAGCGGTGCTACTGCTCGCTGCTGGTCACGCTTATCACGCTCACGCAACTCTTCGATGAGCGCACCCATCGTAATACTGATACCCCTATCCTTTAATTGATTGAAGCGCCTTAGAGCACGCTCTTCGGGACTAGCCGTTAAGAAAATCTTTAATTTCGCATCTTGGAAAACGACTGTTCCCATATCTCGACCATCTGCGACCAAGCCAGGTAGTTCGCGGAAAATTTGCTGACGGCTTAATAGAGCAGCACGTACCGCAGGCAAAGCAGCCACAATAGAAGCTGCATTCCCTACTTTCTCAGTGCGTATTATATCCGTTACCTCCTCACCCTCTAAGATAATGTGAGGAAAATTACTCTCCTGAGCCAGAAACTGCACATCTAAATGCTCAGCTAAAACCGTTAAAGCAGCTTCATTATTCAAAGCAACACTGTGCTTTTGAGCAGCCAGTGCCAACACACGATAAAGTGCGCCACTATCTAAAAAATGCCAACCTAAGCGTTTTGCCACTAGCTGACTGACTGTTCCTTTGCCAGTTCCACTCGCACCATCAATTGTAATCACAGGGGTTGAATGATTCATTCCACCTCTTCTCCTTTCATCATTTCAATACGCTCTAAGCTGACCAAGGCTTCACCCTCACCTAATTGAATCAACCTTACGCCTTGGGTATTACGGCCAATCAAAGAAATCTCAGCCACTGGCACACGCACCAGGGTTCCTTTATCACTGATTAACATCACCTCATCTTGTTGCTGAACCTGCAAGGCACCAACTACTTTGCCATTACGTTCATTAACATGAATAGAAATAACACCCTGGCCGCCACGACCGCTTAATCGATATTCATCTAATGCAGTACGCTTACCATAACCATTCTCAGTTGCTGTCAGAATATCGCCATCCTGGGCAACAATCAGTGAGACAACATTTTGGTCATCTTGCAACTTAACACCACGCACACCAGTTGCCTGCCTACCCATACAACGGACTTTAGATTCAGGGAAACGAACCACCTTGCCACCATCAGTAAACAACAGAACATCGTGTTCTCCGTCCGTAATATTTGCACCAATCAAATAATCACCTTCATTCAAGGCTACGGCAATAATGCCGGAGGAGCGTGGGCGAGAGAAATCAACCAGTGACACTTTTTTAATTAAGCCTTTTGCTGTAGCCATAACAACATAATTAGTAGGTGAATATTCACGCACAGGCAAGAAAGCATTAACGCGCTCATTTTCTGCCAATGGCAACAAGTTAATAATAGGCTTACCCCTAGCTGCGCGATTTGCTTGCGGCAACTGATAAACCTTCAGCCAATACACCTTGCCATGGTTAGTAAAACATAAAACCGTGTCATGCGTACGCGCTGCAATCAAATATTCAACAAAATCTTCTTCTTTCATGCTAGTCGCCGACTTACCACGACCACCACGATGCTGCGCCTGATAAACACTCAATAACTGTGTTTTGACATAGCCTTCATGAGATAGCGTCACAACGACTTCTTCATCCGGAATAAGATCTTCCATCAGCACTTCGCCTTCTGCACTTTCAACTATCTCGGTACGCCTTGCATCACCAAAATCATCCTTCACTGTTTGCATTTCTTCGCGTATCACTTCCATTAAGCGCGCTGGATTTTGCAAAATATTTGATAATTCGGCAATTAGGGTTTGCAATTCTTTGTGCTCGCCAATAATTTTATCTTGTTCAAGACCAGTCAAACGATGCAGACGCATCTCTAAAATGGCTTGTGCTTGCTCTGGCGATAGACGATAGCCCTGATCTGTTAATCCATATTCATCTGTAGTACGCATCAACACATTATGCTGACCAGCACGTGTTAAAATATCAACCGTGCTAGCAGACTGCCAATAGCGACTCATCAAGCCTTCTTTTGCTGTTGCTGAATCTTTAGCTTGTTTGATCAACAAAATCATTTCATCGATATTTGCCAACGCAATGGCTAAACCTTCTAAAATATGAACTCTGTCGCGCGCTTTTTTCAGATCATACACACTTCGACGTGTCACCACTTCGCGACGATGGCGGATGAATGCTTCTAGCAAGTCTTTTAGATTTAAAATCTTAGGTTGGCCATCAGATAAAGCCACCATGTTAATACCAAATACACTTTGTAATTGTGTTTGGACATATAAATTATTTTGAATCACTTCTGCATTTTCACCGCGACGAATCTCGATGACTACCCGCATACCTTGCTTATCAGATTCATCACGTAAAGCAGAAATACCATCAATTTTTTTCTCTTTTACTAATTCAGCAATACGCTCAACTAAGCGCGCTTTATTCACTTGATAAGGCAACTCAGTAATAATAATACGCTCTCGACCAGACTTTTCATCTGTCTCTATGCTGGTACGGCCACGCACAACCACTCGACCACGGCCAGTATGATAAGCTTCGATAATACCGGTTGTACCTTGAATAATACCCGCTGTAGGGAAATCTGGACCAGGAACGAAGTTAATTAAATCGTTAATAGTTAGCTCAGGATTATCAATTAGCGCGATACACGCATTAATAATTTCCGTGAGATTATGTGGCGGAATATTGGTCGCCATACCGACTGCGATACCAGAGGAGCCATTCACTAATAAGTGCGGAATGCGGGTAGGCATTACCGTTGGCATCATCTCATTTTCATCGTAGTTAGGCGTGAAATCAACGGTGTCTTTCTCGATATCAGCTAACAGTGCATGAGCAAAACGGGACATACGGATTTCGGTATAACGCATTGCTGCAGCAGAGTCACCATCAATGGAGCCGAAGTTACCCTGACCATCTACCAGCAAATAACGCATAGAAAATGGCTGAGCCATACGAACAATAGTGTCATAAACAGCACTATCACCATGAGGGTGATACTTACCAATAACGTCACCCACGACACGGGCGGATTTTTTATACGGTTTGTTCCAGTCGTTACTCAGTTCGTGCATAGCGAATAAAACACGTCTGTGTACAGGTTTTAAACCATCTCGTACATCAGGAAGCGCACGACCAACGATCACACTCATAGCATAATCAAGGTAAGACTTCTTTAACTCGCTTTCAACACTGACTTTTTGGACTTCTTGCGCGATTGAATTATCCATAGGGGCTGCTGCATTCTAAGTGATTTAGACCGCGGAATTATAACATAAAGATTGCCATTTCCCCTACTTTTTTTGGTATGTAACAAACTTTGATCAAACAAAGGCCGGGGTTTATTGTAAGAATACAGGAGAAGATGGCGATATGGTGGTGAAATTAACGG
>CAYZRM010000070.1:0-9367 GCA_964480845.1 uncultured Coxiellaceae bacterium
TTTCCCCTGATATAGTAAAAGCAACTGAGTTTGTGCGTACAGAATTCTTATGGGACCTAGTTGAATTCGAGTTCATAGAAAAATGCTAATCCATTCTAATATACTGATAACGATCAGATAACTTAACTTATCTGACCGATTCTAATTTATTGAAAAATATTTTGATGAGTTTAATCAATAGCTAAAATATGCCCCATCATTAGCATGGGGCATATTTTTTTGCGCTATCTGATTGTTCATGTTCTACATAATTCGGTCTAAACAAACTTAAATAACGTGGGTGTTTTCCACCAAAGTGCAAGGTAACAGTGCTGGACTGTGCTCTATCGTTATTTGATGGCTGGATTGTAGGATAGACTAAACACTCAGTACTTATACTAGAACTAATTTGTTGAGGTTCATCGAACTCATCAATTAGAATTGAGCTACGCGGAAGACGGCCTTGTTCTGGTAAACAGGGTGATTTGGGAGAATGTAATCCTTGCAGTAGTAAGGTAGTGGATAGTTTTCTTTTTTTTGTCTGATTAGCCGGGTGGATCTTAGTTGTAAAATGATGTGGATATAGAGGATTTAACCGAATCTTCTGATTATAATACTCAGGTTGAATTTTCGTTGCATCAATAGTTATATCTTGTAACAAGGAAGTAACTATTTTCTGTACAGTATGCTCAAACCCCAGAATGTAGCCGATTTTATCCCGATAGCTGCGCACAACCCGCCCTACCATTTGTTCTAAACGCAGTATATTATCTTGCTGGTGTTCCACCGCTAGCATCAGCCAAGAAAGGCTAGGATCATCAAAACCAATACCAAGCATATTTACTGCCAGCAACACTCCCGGTTGACCGCCGTCGATAAAGTCCTTTAGTTCCTGTTTATAATGAGAATTTCCGGAGTGGATTTCATAAACAGTGTAGCGTTCCTTTTCTAGTAGTTCTTTAGCTTGTTTGCACTCATTAATTGATGAAAAATAAATCACTCCTCGACCTTGTGCTAAGGTTGTTTTTTGTTGAAATCCAGGATGAACTATTTGCCGTAGCAGTTGTGGTAATCCCCCTATTAAGTTATCTAAGTTATTTTTCGAGTAAGTTAGGCCAAGGCTATCTGCGATTACTGGAGCTAATATGCCATCATTAATACCTTGCTTGAAGGTATAATTAAATAATGCCGGTAATGCATGTTGGCGTGGCGGAGTGGCGGTACTACCTATCAGCAGTAACTCTGATTCCAGTTGTTTTAATTTCCTAATGAGCTCAGGAACTTGTTGTGCGTATTGATGATATTCATCTAACAACAGTAAGCAGCAGCGACTCACAAACTCTGGATTTTCATCCATTAATACATGAAAACTTTGCTCACAAAAAATAAGAATACACTTCTGCTGCTCTATACGTTGATTATAAAGCAGATGAGCCACAGAGCAGCTCCTTAGGGCACTGGAAACTTTAATGATGCTTTCTTGAGGAACCTGCATATTAAAAGCGGCACTACTGGACTGCTTATTATAGGCAACAAAACTATCATAGAATTGTTCCACCAGTTGAATAAAGGGAGTGACAATAATAATGCACTCATTATCTAAGGCCGCGTGGTAGGCTAGGCGAGCTAGTTCGATTTGTACCCGTGTTTTGCCGGTTCCGGTCGCCATCATGAGTTGGCCTTGTGGGGAGTTCATGGTTAAAGCGGCAGTGATAGCCTGCTGTTGGTACCCTCGTAAATAACGAGCATCAAAAGGGGCTTTTTCATGCACCTGTTGCCAGCGTTGCTGAAAAGAATAGGCATGTTCCGGTAGATGAATGTCAAAGAATGGTGCATCCATCTCCATATGGTTGAGTCGCGCATGATAGTGCAATAGATCTGCATGAGCCAAGCGTTGTTGTTGTGCCTGGTAGCGCTCTTGATTTGACATAATAATATTATTAAAACGGGTAATTGTTTTAGTAACTAGATCGAGCTGCATCTCAGATAGCGACTGAGCATACTCTTCTGATAAAGGTTGGAGCGGCGCTGCCAGTCTATTGGTAGCACGAAAGGCATTATGATGTCTTGATGAACGCAACAGATAGGCTTCCTGTGGGCTAACAATAGCATAGCCTTTTAATAGCGGCTGAGCTAAATGATGTAGCATAATTTGTAAATAATAGTCTTCACCCCAATATTGGTTATGTTCGGGGTTAGGCAATAATGAATAGAGCTGTTCATCGACTAAATATTCCCTGATTTTGGCTAGATGCAGCATAAACAGTTTAGAGCCGAGTTGGCCACTCTTCAGCTTTTTATTAAATCCGGTGTTAATTGATACACAGAGTGCTTCACTTTGCTTGTCACATAGGAAGTCGAATAAAGAATAATCAGTCCAGAAGGCGCTGTAATTGACCTCTCTTATGTTGTCATCCAATATAAGAATAGTGGCTAAATCACTATAGGCGGCAAAGAGGATGATTGCTAAACGACGACTAGTAATAGTACCCGTTGGTAATGACCTGCCTGCGCTGCGCAGTTCTTTTACAACCAACGCATCGTAGGCTGGTAAATGGCCTAATTCTTTAAATTCGTTTTCAGTTAGCACTAAGACTACCCGCTCTCCTGGAGGTATACCTGGTACGAGTGCATTTCCTTTGCGACCTGCGCAAATAAAAGTGACCTTGGTTTCAGGAGTAATTCGCTGTTGTTCAGCAGTATATAAATCCGCTTGAAGTCCTAATGCATCAATCGTTTGAGTATGTTTTAGCTGACTTTTGGGATGTAAACTGGTCAGCGGTTGAAAGGATACTGAGAAAGTGGTATGCAGCTGCGTTTGCGTTGCGGGTTTCTCTAGAGCCAGGGAAGGCAAAGCCCCCCCTAGGTATTTATCTTGAATGCCGGCTCTAATCGTCAAAGAACCACTAAAAACAGGCTCATCTACCTGCATTGCTGATTGCTCATTGACTGTTGTTGCCGAAACGGGCTGCATGCCAGCTTCTTCAGTATTTTCGGCAAATAATTGATCAACAAAATCATCCATGCTCTCTTGTAGTAATAGAGCTGGCACCACCCACCTCGATTCCTCTTGTGGCAAGGGGGCAGTAGGATGCTGGGGGAACATGGAAATACTGGGATTTGGTTTGAGCTCATCCAACTCTAATAGTGGATGTATGGATGATATTGCTTCAATATCATGAAGATCAGGTGAATAAGAGTCGGCTGTGGCATCAAAAGCAGAATTTTCAGCATGTTTAAATGCTAGCGTCGTTTGCGTTTCAGGAAAACAGTGATGATAAATGCGTGTTAATAATCCTTGGGTAGCTGTGTCTAAATGCGTTTGTTTATACAAATTCGAGTACCATTCCTTAATTTCTTCTAAAAACTGTTTTGGAAGGATGATGTGCTTGTCATTACCTATTTTTTCTAATAAGTGAACCAATATTTCTGCAGCATCCTGGGCGAATTCTGGCGAGGAGAAGTGTTTGCTATAAGAGGAGAACAGATTGTGAGTGTGCCCTTCTACTTCCACTTCCTGGGTTATATGATTAAGCCATCTTGGTGCCTCGTTGGTAAATTCATCTATTAGTGGGCAAATGGATTTGCTCTTAGGGGCTGCTGCGTAATGCATAAGGATTTGTGATAATACTATGCCTAAATATTCTGTTTGTCTTATTGAACTAGTTGGTTTTAGAAAAATTAAATAAGAAAAGAGTTCCTGTATATTATGCCTAGATATATTGTCTATCTTATTAAGAGCAGAGTAGAAAATACGTGATATGGGATAATAAGATTGCGAGGAAAGTAGGGTTTGTTCCGGAATGACGTTAATCAAGTCACTACATAATCTGGCAAAATCATACAATGTGGAATTGGGTAGGGTTGTGAGTGGTTGCGAATTGGCAAGATGAGTGAGGGCGTCATAGGGAAAGCCAATAAATAATTCAACGGCTTGTGACAATTCTGTTGCATTTAACTGAGTAGCAACGTGAGTGAGCACTTGTTTTATCTTAATTGGGCTTTCTGATTGCTCCCTAAGGTCATAATAATTATGTGTGTGTATGGGAAGAAAGAAGGCCAGTAAGCAGCTTTTAAACAGTTGCTTTGGTTCTCCTTTTTTCGCGTTGAGCACATCCCATAATGGGATTAATTGATCATAAAGTTCGCCGTCAAAGATTAGAGTACTCAGGTATAAAAATAGTGCATCCGCTTCGGTGGTATTGGCTATTTGATAATGTTTAAGCCATGGAGCAGAAATTTGTTCGGAGATTGGTGCCCCTAGTTGTGTTGGTAGAAAGTGCACAAGTTTATAAACATCTACTGGACTAGTAGCAGTATTTAACGGTTCAGTAAGCTGCGAAATACAGTATATTATCTTTTGAACGATGAAGCTCTGATTATGAATCTTGCTGTACTTGCTATAACTACCTTCGCGAAACTCAGGACGATTTATATGGTTTTTTATGCCTTGTAGATTGGGCTTGCTTGCAGTTTTTTCTATAAATTGCTGGAATAATGCTGGATTTATGCTTGAGTTATAAAGAAATAATTCCCATGGCGTGGTCTCGCCAGGAAAGAAATATAAATCCTTGTAGCGCTCATCACTGATAATGTCTTGATAGATTGCTACCCAGCCTGGATCGTCACTGTAAAAATATCTTTCACTTTCAGAGAACAGAAGCTCATTGAATTTGGGTTGGCAATAGGGACGAAAACCTAGTTTCCAATAATCAAACATTAACATTATTGAATGCTGGGAGAGTATATCTAAAAAAGTAACATTGCCATAACAGCTAATAGTTTTAGTTTTTAGCTGTTCGCTCAATTCACCAGGAAAATACTGGGCTAGAATCTCTTCTATAGGAAGATATTGGTTTAAAAAGGAAGTAAATTCATAACTATAACGATTGTATAAGAAATCTTTAATGATAGGTTTTTCCATTAATACGCTTAAATGTTCATAACTAATCGTTTTAAGGATATCAATAATAAGTTCGCTGTCTTCTCTATAAATTGACGATTCTGTTTGAATGCATTTAGTAAAATATTCTTCTATATGGTCAACCGTCCACTGTAAATATTCTTCGCGGCTACGAACATTCCTGATATATTTGACGTGCCGACTATTTTCATCAGGGCAAATTAATGTCATAAATACAAATGCGCTAACTCTTAGTCTTTTTAATTTGTTCTTAATAGCATTGGCGTGTTTTTTAAACGTATCAAAGTCATTATCTCCCTCGTAGTCAATCAGTAACTCTTTAATCTCTGTTTTTAATGTCGTGGGGATCTTAACTGATTCTTTGGATTTAAGAGGTCTTGATTCACGGCTGGTTCCTCTCACGGCTGTAAGCTTTAATCTTTTTGTAGTGGTTGTAGTGGTGGTGACCTGAGGGTGGTTTAGAGCATCGCGTGTCAACATGAAATAGAGCCTTATCAAAGCAAGCAAATTGCTAGATATTAGCACAAAAAACCGATTTCCGTAAATAAAATCACAGTATCAAATTGCCTCAAAATAAATGTTGTCTAATGGAGTATGTAAATAATTCTGTGTAAACAATAGACCCCCTTTACCATAAAGAGATCTTAGCCCCCCCCTTATACTCACCCAAAATATACGCTAAGATCATTCATCAAATGTAATGAGTGGTTAATACATGATAGATAGCATCCAAGAATATTGGTTTATCTTCCAAGGAGATAAGCTATTACTAATGAGTGAGACTAACTCTGGATTTTTAACACCAGTTGCACTTAGTTTATTAAAGAAATCGTTTATCAGACAGCACAACCTTGGATTATTTAATCAAATAAACTGTTATTGTGCTGAAGTTGATGAAGAAGTTGCATTAATAGATGATATTCAATTAGTTGGCCTGCGGCAGGTTTTTAATATCCTTGATATCAGCTGGTATGCTGCCGCTGTAAAGGCATACTCGATTCTTAACTGGGATAAAAATCATCAATTTTGTGGTCGCTGTGGTAGTCGAACCATACACAAACCCGGCATTTACGAACGAACCTGCCCGCAATGTGGCCTAGCACTCTATCCACGCATCTCACCTTCTATGATTGTTCGTATTAAGAAGGATAACCAAATCTTAATGGCAAGAAGTCCTCATTTTGCACCTGGTGCCTATGGATTAGTTGCCGGTTTTGTCGAGGCCGGTGAAAATGTGGAAGAAGCAGTACATAGAGAAGTCATGGAAGAAGTTGGTATTACCATTAAAAACCTTAAGTATTTCGGCTCACAAGCATGGCCTTTCCCAGATTCTTTGATGTTGGCATTTACGGCAGACTATCATTCTGGTGATCTCGTATTAGACCCACATGAAATTGAAGATGCAGATTGGTATACTTACGATACCATTCCAGGAAGACCCTCACACAGCATTAGTATTGCGCAAAAATTAATTGAAGATTTTATTATTGAACAAACTAAAAAAGCACTTTCTTAGAGGTCAATATAATGGATGCATTGAATAATTGGTATGAGGAAAAACGATCGGCTTATCTATACCGAATCATGGCTACATACGAGCGCAATATACTACATAAAAAACTATTTAATGATTTAAATAAGGCTGCTGAAAAACAAGCACATGCTTGGGAAAAATCGTTATCTGAGGTGCCGAATTTCAAACCAGATTGCCGCACTAGAATTGTTGCTTGGCTAATCAAAATACTTGGTGCGCAACGCCTACATAGTATTCTTTCATCCATGAAAATCCGTGGTATGTCAGTATATACAAGCTATCACCAAGAACATAAACATACTAGCCTGAATGCATCTAGCAACTTAAGAGCTGCTGTCTTTGGCATTAATGATGGTTTAATTTCTAATATGAGCCTCATTCTCGGTGTGGCAGGAGCAGGAAGCCAAGCACACTTTATTATACTTGCAGGAATAGCTGGTTTGCTAGCTGGTGCCTCTTCCATGGCCGCAGGTGAGTATGTGTCTGTCCGATCCCAACGCGAAGTATTTGAATATCAAATCGCCATTGAGCAACAAGAGCTTGAAGAATACCCAGAAGAAGAAATGGAAGAATTAAGCCTAATTTATCAAGCAAAAGGTGTGCCACAAGAGGAAGCTGATAAACTGGCGCAAATCATGATTAATAATCCTGAAACTGGACTCAATGCACTAGTTAGAGAAGAGTTAGGAATCAATCCCGAAGACCTGGTCTCGCCTTACGGAGCAATGTTTTCTTCATTTTTCGCATTTGCCATTGGTGCATTTGTACCGCTCATCCCCTACTTAATTGGAAATCATGTTAGCAATTTAATCATTAGCATGGGATTAACAGGGTTAAGCTTATTCATTATAGGCAGTACATTAAGCTTGTTTACCAATAAAAATCCGATTGTTTCTGGCTTAAGAATGTTATTCATCGGCACATTAGCGGGAACCGTCAGTTATGCAATTGGATCTCTTATTGGTGTCTCCACCTAAAGATGTAGCCTCTATGCCATATAGCATGGAGGCTACCTAAGCTTAGCCTTTCTTAAATTTATCAAGATAGACTAAATAACACAAATATCCGGCTCCAACGCCTACCAAAATATAGATTAGACGACCCAATACCGTGCCAAAAATCCCTGTCACTAAATAAATATTAAATAGTCCGACCAGTCCCCAGCAAATACCGCCTATTAGCACCAATACTAATGAAATAATGCCATACAGATTTAAGTCTTTCATTTTCAACTCCTTTTAAATTCAAAAATAGCATAGCACAGCCTTCTCCTTACCGCATAGAGCTGTGCAATATATGGTTTACCTATTATATAATTCTATGTAATTGTGGTAATATATTAGTCTTTGGTCTTAATGAATTATGAAGATACCGATACCGCCTAATGAATTACATATTTGGTCTGAATGCTTAAATATCACTGTTAAGCAGGAAAGATCACTACGCGCCCTCTTAAGTGAGGATGAGTGCGAGCGCGCGGATCGTTTTCGCTTCCCCAGCCATAGACAGCGTTTTATTGCTGCAAGGGCAACACTTAGAAAAATTTTAGGTTTATACCTAGATATTCATCCTAAAAATATTGCATTTGCCTATACTGAATATAATAAGCCTTATTTATTAACACCGAAAACAACCCTAACATTTAACGTATCGCACTCTAATAACATTGCTGTCTATGTCATTGCCAATGAGACAGCTGTTGGCATTGATATAGAAAAGACTCAACATACTTATAATCCTGATTTAGCGAAACGTTTTTTTAGCACGGAAGAAAATGAGGCGTTAGCAGCACTTACCCCTGAAGAACAAGTCTCAGAGTTTTATCGTTTATGGTCTCGAAAAGAAGCCTTAGTCAAAGCATCAGGTAAAGGCCTCACTATGCCACTCAATAGCTTTTCAGTAGTCATGAAAGACAAAACCAGCATCCAATTTGAAGATAATCACTGGTACCTTGCACCTATTAGCTTACAAGCTGGCTATCAAATTACTGTAGCCAGTGATCAATTAATCAAAAAAATTTCATGTTGGAAAATCATTGATCATCAACCAGAGTTAGACAAAAATTATGATCTATAAACAAGGAGAGTGTCATGCCACATCAAGAGTTTCAAGAAAAATTAAAAGCATTTAATAACTTAATTAATGACTTTTCGCATGTGCAAGACGAGCAAAATGCTTTGTTAATCAAGCGATACATCGAACAGAATTTAATGATTCTGAATGACGTTTTTGCCACCAGCCTGGACAATCTTCAACGTCTACAAAAAGCTGAGACCGCTAACGACATTATCTGTACTCAAGCCCGCTTTACTAATGAATTAAACAAAAAACTGACGTTATCTGCACAACGTTTTCTGAATGCTTCCCTCGGTCATATTACCGATTACAATGAATGGCTGAAAGCACACTGCGACTTAGCTACTGATTAATGTAAGCTTTATTCTATTTAACATGTCAGTTAGCCTGGGAAGGGACATTCCCAGGCTAATCGACTAGTAGCTTGCAACAATTCTAGTATAACGTGGTTCGTAATGAGCAGGCACGTAGTAGCCATGCTTATCTACCCCACTATTTACCCAAGTAAGATTTCTGCAGCTTACGGGTGGATTAATATATTTTACATAATAGCCCTGCACCCAATAACCATGACTATAATGGGCTGGAATCCAAACAGTATTAGGACGATTCGGATTGCCAACATAAATGCTACCGGCAAATGCGCTAAACGATAGACTTGCTAAGGCAGCAACTATCATTACTTTTGCTAAAGTTAATACGGCTTTCATGCACTCACTCCTCTTCCTCTTTTGGTTATGTTTCAATTTTATCATATACCGGCCAAATACGTACGAAAGCCAACAATATGTGGCGTTTAATAAAATATAACTTGTGGAAAAAACAGAAATTCTGATAAGTTGGATAACATTTAA
>CAYZRM010000071.1:0-9286 GCA_964480845.1 uncultured Coxiellaceae bacterium
ATGAAAAATCAGAGCAGTTAGATATTATCCCTGCCAAGATTTATGTAATAGAGCACATTAAAAAGAAATATGCCTGCAAGCAATGTCAAAACACCATCAAAACCGCTCGCACAATTAATGGCCCAAATTGCTTACTTACTTAGACGATGGACGATTAGAGATTTCTAACAATCGTTCAGAGCGAGCAATTAAACCGTTTGTGATTGGTCGCAAGGGATGGCTGTTTGCTGATAGTGTAGAAGGAGCAGAGGCGGCTGCTATCATTTATAGCCTTATTGAAACCTGCAAACATTACAGCGTTGAGTCTTATCATTGGCTTAGGTATGCCTTGCAAAGGCTACCAAGTTGTCAAACTGTTAAAGAGCTAGAAGCATTATTGCCGTTCAATATCACACCAGAGCAGCTAACCATATCTGCTGTTTAATAGCAACAAGGGGTATAAATTAGTGCTTACTAAATTGGGGAGCAGCAGAAATAGAATTCAAAAATGATTTCGGTGAGCAAGGTAGAGCAAGCCTTGATGGAACGCAGTGACATCAAGGCTTGTTTTTAATTGCATGTGGGGCTGCCTATTATTTTCGATTTCCAGGAGTAAGACTCAGCGCTGAAGGATCGCTATTAGTAAATAGCCTACTAGGATTAGCAGTAGGTGAAGAGGTCAATCCTTGTTTTACTTGTGCGAGATGCGCGGAAAATGTATTAGCAATATCAATCAGTGTATTTGCAAACGAAATTGTACTCTCTATAGGAATATCATTTTTCATGTCCGCTAATATCTGAGGATGCTTATCAAGAGAAGGCATGCCTGAAAGCTCATAGAAAGTGCGAGTTGCTAAGACTTCATCTTTATTGATATAAGCATAAAATAGAATGTTTTCTAAATTACGCTGCTTTTCTTCGCCTTCATCAAGAGATGGATGTTGCTCCAGGCAGATATTCAATAATATGTTTCTTATAACTTCTATATCCAGTTTTTTTTCTGCAAAGCTAATAAAATCTGATAGACTGTCATCATGTCTGAGTAATGCAGCAATTATCTTAGCCTGTGAATCTTTATTATCAGCTTCTACTTTGACCGCTTGAAATAATTCGTCATATTTTTTATCTTTTAACCATTCAAGTATTCGATCCTCTTTGGCCTTATCGATAGAAATTTCTAATTCAGCTAGATATAGTTCTACTAACAGCTTATTATCAGTCGTGCTTGAAGGGACGCTGTTACACATATTTTTGAGGCTTTCCCTGGTTATCTTTTCATCCACCCCTAACATCACTTGCCATTTATCATCATCTTTAGTTTGTCTATATGAACAAACAAATTTTTCGCTCATGCAAATCCTAATGCGTTCAGGTATACTGTCATTGGAAAGCGAGTCTTTTCTTGTATAGATACACTCAATTGACCATACATTACCAAAAGGATTATTTTGGCTGCCGGGCGCAAGCAATTCTTGAGATCTATTAAACATTATCCACTCCATTTTATTCTAAGAATAGACAAATTATACCATACAAAAATATTACCAACCTAGATACCCGGTAAACGCATCTAAATTTTCACCAAATCAATAGGTTGCAGTAATATTTGTATCCGCTAATTTATGCCTCCTGTTGCTCAAACAACAGGAATGGTTAGCTGCTATGGTGTAATATTAAACGGTAATAATGCTTCTAGTTCTTTAAGAGTTTGATAATTTGCTAGTCTGCATTGAGTAATAATTTAATTTATCTTTTGAAAAGGTTTGCCTGACAAGCAGCCTTCCAATATTGTTTCACTTCACTTTCATCTGCCATATCGGAATCTGAAATGATTAGCGCTTTAAGGGAGTCTAAAAAATCAGGAGTGCCTGGGAGTTTTTCAGGCAAGATATTGTTTTTAAAAAATAGAGTGTTTTCAATATGTTTTAATAAGGTTTCTTTTTTGCTGATTCCATGGTCTTTAAACATTCATTTAAAAGTTCTTGCAATAATGATGCTTTTAAAATGTCATAGCGAAGATTGGATGTGTCTATGTCTGTTTTCTCTTAAGTGAGTATTAACTTGAGGATTCCTGTAAAGCAGATTCTGAGTATGGAAAGCGTATTGCAGATGGGTTGAATATTAAGCTTTAGCGTTGTGAGAGGTAGCCTGAATATCTTCAATTCAGGCTACTATATTTGGTCTCAAACCTTACTTTTGCATTGTTTCTAGTAATTCTCGCATTTTTGCTTTAATCATATCAATTGCAATACGGTTGCCACCACCACGAGGAACAATGACATCAGCATATCGTTTGGATGGATCAATAAATTGTAAATACATTGGTCTAACTGTTTCTTCATATTGCTTGAGTACAGAATCTAAAGAGCGACCACGTTCTTTAATGTCTCGCTTTAGGCGGCGAACTAGACAGGTATCTAAAGCCGTTTCCATGAAAATACGTATATCCATGATTTCACGCAAATTCTGTTCTACAAATAATAAAATGCCTTCTAAGACAATAATGGAGTGCTTGCCTATCGTACGTGTTTCTTTCTCGCGTGCATGCAGAGCATGGTTGTAAATGGGTACTTCGACACTTTTGCCTTGTTGCAGTTGTAATAAGTGGCTGTATAGTAGCTCGTGATCCAACGCATCAGGGTGGTCGTAGTTGATTTTGGCGCGTTCCTCAAACGGGATATTGCTGTGATCTTTATAATAAGAATCTTCTGAGATGACGACAACTTGATCGGAACCCAGTTCATTAACGATTGTATTTGCTAGTAGGCTTTTACCTGAAGCTGACGCGCCTGAAATTCCTATAATAATCGTGTTGTTTTTCAACGAAGTTTCTCCTCTTTTATTCGTTTGAGTAGCACGTACATCGCTCCGCTGCTGCCATGTGGAATAGTCGCAGAACAGAAAGCGAGGACCATTTTAATTTCTCGCAACCAATGATTTAACTTGTTTTTTAATACGGGCGCCTTATTCGGCTGGCCTTTGCCGTGAACAATTAAAATACATCGTATTTGTTCATTCAAACAGGCTTGAATAAATTGCTCAATTGCTAGCCTTGCTTCATTGGCAGTCATGCCATGCAGGTCTAATTTAGCCTGCACATTATATTGACCTTTGCGCAAATTGCGAAGAATTTTATCGTCAATATCGGATTGTTTGTAAGAGAGTAGTTCGTCACCAGCTACTTCTTCTAAATAATGGTGATCGCTTAAGTGGAAGCTTAAGCGATCGTCTTCATCTTGAGGGCGTTCGTCACGATATATTCGTTTAGGCACGGTAATGGTTGGCGCGATTTTATCTTTTTTTCTGGTGAGTGGTTTAATGCCCTGCATCGCATCTTGGAAGGTCGTCAAATCTTCTGGGCTGATAGATGTTTTTTTTGGCATTTTCACGTCTTCATCTTAATTACTAATAGTGTAATGCAAACTAATAATTTTCTCTAATATGTTATAGAATAATTGCCAATTATTTAAACTCAGGCTAAAGGTGAGAATATGGTCGAAAAAGACACACTGCGACGATTTATTTTTGAAAATGCGCCGTTGCGTGGTGAATATGTTCATTTAGATGACGCTTACCAGACAATTATGAACCAACATACTTATTCCGAACCAGTCAAACAGCTTTTAGGCGAGGCGTTAGCAGCTGCTGCATTATTAAGCGCAACAATCAAAATTGATGGTCGCCTGATTCTTCAGTTTCGTGGCTCAGGTAAGTTAAAGTTGCTTTTGGTTGATTGTGACAATAAATTAAACATGCGTGCTTTGGTACAAACAACGGAAGATCTTTCTTATGATGAGCTAATGGCTTCATTTCGCCAGGGAATTTTAGGCATTATTTTGGAATCAGGGCCTGATCGTACGCCTTATCAAGGAATTGTTGAGTGGCAGGGGTCAACATTGGCGGAATCTATTGAAGGATATTTTCAAAGCTCAGAGCAGCTGGCAACTAAAATTTGGCTAAGTACAGATCATCATTCTGCGGCTGGATTATTGCTCCAAGTAGTGCCGGGTAGCGAAAAGCAAACGGCCGACGGTTTAGCGGGTGATATGATGCAAGTAAATTGGGACCGCATTACTAAAATCATGAATATTTTTGAACCTAAGAGTTTGCTAGATCATGGGTGCCAGGAATTAATAGAGGGAATTTTTCCTGAAGATGATGTTCGTTTGTTTGAAGCTGAGCCGGCAGCTTTTAAATGCACTTGCTCAAGACAGCGAGGTGTTAATGCTATTGAGTTGTTAGGCCAGCAAGAAGCGGAAGAAGAACTAAAACTAAACCACGTCATTATTGTTACTTGCGACTTTTGTAATACAAATTATGAATTTAATCACAGCGATGTGGCTAATATTTTTGATAGCGATGATGATACGCCGCCACCTTCTAATGTTCAATTACACTAAAGGTTAATATGAAAAAGATTATTTTAGGAATCGTGATCGTTGGTTTAGCAATTTGGGCTGTTATGAAATATCGGCAGTCGTCTGAGATGCCAGCAATTAATCCTGTGGTAGTTAAAGCAAGTAAGGTTGAAGAAATGGTCTTGCCTGTGGAAGTGAAGGCAATTGGTACCGTGGTTGCTCGTGGTATTGAAGTGACACCTGAAGTGGCAGGTCATGTTGAAACCATTATTTTTGCTGATGGTAGCTTTGTTGAGAAGGGTGCGCCACTGATTCAGCTGGATGATGCCGTATTTAGGGCAAAATTAGCATCTGCTAAAGCTAAATTACATTTTAGTCAAAATGATTATCAACGAAAAAAATTACTAGGCAAACAAGGGGCAATTGCTAAGCAAGCAATTGATCAAGCAGAGGCTGATTTTAAGGAGAAGCAAGCTGAGGCGCAGGAAAGTCAGGTAATGCTGGATAAAATGAGGTTGAATGCTCCATTTGCTGGTATGGTTGGGCAGCGCAAGATCAATCCTGGAGATTATGTCACGGTAGGCCAAGGTTTGGTAACACTGACAGACACCAAGCACTTGCGTGTTGAGTATAATATTCCGGAGAAATATTTAAGCAATATTAAGGTGGGGCAGGCTGTTGAGATACGTACCGCTGCTTATCCTAATCAGCTATTTAAGGGGGAAGTTGCTTTTATTTCCCCGACTATTAACAGTAATAATCGTTCTATTGCGCTATATGCTGAGGTGCCAAATGAAAATGGTAAGCTAGCAGCAGGTATGTTAGTTGATTTGGTGCAATCGTTAGCAAAAGAAGCAAAAACAATTGTTATCCCTGCCCGAAGCTTAGTTCCTGCTTTGGATGGTGAGCAAGTTTATAAGGTAGTCAATGGGCATGCACAAGTTGTTAATGTCCTAATAGGAAGGCGCTTCGGTAATCATGTGCAAGTTACCCAGGGCTTAGTAGCAGGTGATGTTGTTGTGACAGATGGGCAGCTAAAACTTAGAAATAATATGCCAGTGAAAACACAAGGATAACTCGCATGAGTTTGCCAGTTTTTTGTATTAAACGCCCCATTTTTACTATTGTACTTAGTTTGGTAATGACATTAATAGGATTGCTAGGCTATATCAATTTACCTTTGCGTTGGATTCCTAATGTTAATCCACCACAGGTATCTATTGTGACAACGTATGCGGGTGCCAATGCGCATTTAGTTGAGCGAGATGTCACTAAGTTAATAGAAGATAATTTATCTGGTGTTGATGGTGTTGAGTCATTGACTTCAACCAGTCGCCTGGGACAAAGTCAAATATCAGTGACGTTTAAATTAGGCCGTAATATGGATGCTGCTGTTGAAGATATTCGTTCTAGTTTAGAGCGGGTACGTGGTCGCTTACCGAAAGATATCGACACGCCATTGGTTGTTAAAGCTAATACAAATAGTAATCCTATTCTATTTATCTCATTTTACAATCAACACATGAGTGCAAGGCAGTTAAGTGATTATGTGGATCAACAGGTTGTGCCTCTGTTTGAAACCTTAGATGGCATGGGCAGTGTGGTGATCTATGGTAAGCGTGTATCAGCAATTCAAATTAAGCTAGATCCACGTAAGATGGCTGCAGCGAATGTGACGGTTGATGAAGTGTCACAGGTGCTGAGGGAGCAGAATATGGCGGTGCCTACAGGCCAAATTCGTAGCCATGATCGATTTTATACGGTGATGATGGATGCGACTCTTAAAACGCCAGAACAATTTAATCAATTAATTATTCGGGATCATCATAATCAGATTGTTAGACTGCATGACATTGGTGAAGCTAAAATTGATGCAGAAGATAAAGATGCATCATTTCGTGTGAATGGTCGTCCGGGGTTAGCCATTGGGTTTATTCCACAATCAAATGCCAACCCACTAGATGTAGAGAAGAAAGTTAAACAAACTTACCATGATTTGTTAAAAACACTGCCAAGTACCTTCCAAACAAGCATTTTATATAATCAAGCGGATTATATTCGCGCATCTATCCATAGTGTTTACGAGGCGTTAATTGAAGCTGTTATCTTTGTATGGCTAGTTACCCTTGTTTTTCTCGGTAATTTTCGGGCAACATTGATTCCTATTATTACCATTCCTGTTTGTTTAATAACGACATTTGCCTTGATGTATTTATGGCATTTTTCAATTAATACGATCACTTTAATGGCTTTTGTTTTAGCCATAGGCTTAGTAGTTGATGATGCCATTGTCATGCTAGAAAATATTAGTCGGCATATTGAGGAGGGATTGAGTCCATTGGCTGCTGCAATCAAGGGCAGTAAGGAAATGATATTTCCCATTATTGCGATGACCATTACATTAGCCGCTGTCTATGCACCCATTGCATTTACACCGGGGTTATTGGGCGTGCTTTTTAAAGAATTTACGTTTACGCTAGCAGGATCTGTACTCATCTCTGGTCTGGTTGCGTTAACATTATCGCCTATGATGTGTGCTCGTTTACTTAAAGATAACAAAGAGCAGAATCATTATCACGCTTGGTTTGAAGGCCAATTATTGAAATTGCAAGACAAGTACCATCATTTTTTACTATCTATGCTGGATAAAAGAGGGAAGGTCTTGTTGGGCTTAGTGGGTATCACGCTGATGGGTGGTATTGTTTATCATTTTGTGCCTGCAGAGTTAGCGCCTGCTGAAGATATGAGTGAAATTCAGGTTCATGTCGCAGCTCCTAGAGGGGCGAGTTATCAGTATACGGATCAATATGTGAAAGAACTGGAGGCAATCTATGCGTCTCTTCCTGATATTGATTCATATTTAGTTATTAATCATTCAGCTCCCAGGTCATATCATATATTGGGTTTAAAGCCTAAGGCTGAGCGCCAGTATGCCACGCAAGATTTGCTTGCGTTAATCAATGAAAAAGCGAATCAGATATTAGGTGTGCGGACTAATATTTTTATGCCACCTCCACCTCTCACGCAATTTATTGATAGTGATGATGGCGATAGTCTAGGGGTGGTATTAATGACATCAGTTGATTATCGTCATTTGCAGTTATATGCACAATCTATATTAGATGCTGTGAAAAATCAGCCTGGCATTGTGCATGCTGATCATAATCTAAAATGGGATAATGAACAGTTTGAGGTTAATATTGATAGGAACCGTGCGGCAGATTTAAACCTTGGAATACCTGCCATTACAAATACCTTGTCTACTTTATTGGCAGGGCGTCAAATTGGCAAGGCAGACGAAATGAATGTATTTGTTAAAATGACAGACCTTGCATTATCAGATCCTAATGTTTTTCATGATATTTATGTGAGAAATGCAGATAATCAAATGGTGCCACTATCTAGTGTGGTTTCAATTAAAGAAGTAACAGCCTCTGATGTTTTGCATCATTATAATCGTATGCGTTCTGACACAATTTATTTCACGTTGTCTCCAGACTTAAAAATGGCAACAGCAATAGATAATGTTAAAAATGTATTACGAGAAAAAATACCTGATAATATTCGTTATACTTTTGCTGGTGATGCTAAAAACTTTTTAGAATCTAATGGTAAAACTATTTTGACTTTTGGGTTGGCACTTATTTTCATTTACTTAGTATTATCAGCTCAGTTTGAGAGCTTAGTAGATCCACTCATTATTCTATTGACTGTTCCATTTGCAGTAGTTGGTGCTGTTGTAACGCTGAAATTATTTAATGGCAGTTTAAATGTTTATAGTAATATTGGGTTGATTACCTTAATTGGGTTAATTGCTAAGCATGGTATTTTGATGACAGAGTTTGCTAATCAGCAGCGGCTGATGGGTAAAACAATACATGAAGCGATTATTCAGGCTGCATTGTTACGTTTGCGCCCCATTTTAATGACAACAGCTGCCATGGTGTTGGGGGCTTTACCTTTGGCATTGGCATCAGGGCCAGGTGCTGAGAGTCGGCAACAAATTGGTTTGGTTATTACTGGTGGTATGCTTTTTGGCACATTTTTCTCATTGATTGTTGTGCCTATCGCTTATACTTATTTATCATCTTTTCGCAGGACTTAGTATGCAATTATTTTATGAAATGATTCCCGTTTTTTTATTTTTTATGGCATTTAAATTTTATGGTATTTATGTGGCAACGGTTGTTGGTATTCTTGCTACTTTTATTCAAGTTGTTTTAACGCGATTGTTTATTAAGAAATGGGATAAAAAACAACTGATTACCCTTGCTATTTTCACCTTATTTGGGGGGATGACTTTGTATTTTCATGATCCTATTTTTGTCAAATGGAAGCCAACAGTTGTGTTTGGTTTGTTTGCAATCGTTATTTTTGGCTCGCAGTGGTTTACTGCTAAGCCATTAATGCAGCGCATGATGGAAGGTGCATTAAGTGAGAGAGGTAGTGTGACTGCCGGTGTATGGAAAAAACTAAATGTTAGCTGGGGGCTTTTCTTCCTAGGATTGGGAGGGCTTAATATCTATATTGCTTATTTTTATACCAATGATGCTTGGGTAAACTTCAAATTTTATGGTATTACCGCTGCCTTATTGATTTTTAGTGTGTTACAAGCTATTTACTTATCTCGTCATATTACGGAAAAGCCTGTCCAATGAATACCATAGCTACTGAGCGTGTAGAGTTGATTAAATCTAGAATAATAGCCGTATTACAACCATCTCATCTTGAAGTGATAGATGAAAGTGATCAACATATTGGACATGCTGGCCATCAGGGTGGGGGGCGGCATTTTTTAGTTATTATTCATGCAAATTGTTTGGGTGGCTTAAGTCGTATTGCTGCTCATAGAAAAATATACGAATTATTCGATGACTTAATGCCAGATCAAATCCATGCTTTAAGAATTAAAGTTATTTAATTGATTTAGCAGGAGAAACTTCTAGACC
>CAYZRM010000072.1:0-2631 GCA_964480845.1 uncultured Coxiellaceae bacterium
TAAGAGAAAGCTGAATTTTGTTACGCATAAAATTGACACCACTTTCCATCAATACATTTTTCCTATTCCCGTGGTTATGAAATATAAAGTATCTGAAATGAAAATGAGTAGGAATAATAATTTCTCTAGTAGTGTTCATATTTCATTCGTACAAAATGATTATGTGGCATCAGAAATATTTTTTAAATTCTCGGTGCTTGATGCGGAGTATCTTAGTGAGCAAGAAATCTCTTTGGCAGCGCTTTGTATCAAATCACATTTTGATAAAGCGTTAGGTGTTTAAAAAATGAATAATCCTGAAATTTTAATAGTGGGAGCGGGACCGAGTGGATTGGTATTAGCTTGCATGCTGGCTATGAATGGAATCAACTTCCAGATAATTGATAGGCGAGATTCATCTACAAGTTTGCCACGAGCTATTAACGTTGCACAACAAACTCTAGATATTTTTGAAAAAATTGGAATTGAAGAAGAGTTTTGGAAATCTGGATTGAGGCTTTCTAATCTAAATATCTATTGGAAAAATAATATTTTAGCCGAATTTAAGTGCGATAAATATCATCATAAATTCCCATTTTTTTATCACTTAGAGCAAATAAAGGTTGAGAGATATTTAATAAATCTACTGGAAAAGTATGGGAAAAAAATTGACAGAGGATTAGCGGTTGAAGAGTTATCTCAAAATGATAATAGGGTTCAAGTGTGGACACGAGATGCAAAAGATGAGGTAAATAAAAGTGAGTTTAAATATGTAATTGGGTGTGATGGTGCTAATAGTACTGTTAGAAAACTTTTAAAAATTAACTCAAACCAACGTGATTTAAATTCACATTTTAAGCTGATAGATGCCGATATTTCACACTCTTTTGAATCGATAAAGATCCATTATTTTCTTGGAGAAGATGGTTATGTTCTTTTTGCACCATTGTCTGAATATAAATATCGAATTATCGCGTCTTTTGATGGTCCTTATTCAATAAATGATTCTAATGCAGCTGAGTTTTTCCAAAATATCCTGGATAGACGATGTCCAGTTGGGGTCACAATAAAGCAAGTAGCATGGGAAACAGGCGCTAACTTTTACGATCGAATTGCAGATCACGCCAAAGTAGGGCGGGTGTTTTTGTGTGGAGATGCGCTTCATGTTTTTAGCCCGATTGGGGGCGCTAATATGAATGCTGGAATTCATGATGCGGCAAGTCTTGCTGAAAAATTAGTGGGTGTTTTGAGGGATAAAAATAAAATAAAAACTTTAGATGGCTATCAAAGTGAGCGGTTAATTGTTGCTAAAAAATTAATAGACTCAACTGCATCAATGACAAATTTTATCACTAATTATAAGGAAGGTAATGTCGGGAATAATGAAGATACAAAGGAAATTTTTAACAGTTTTTTTAGAAATCTTAATTTTAACATTTAAAAATAAAAATTTATGGAGTGATTGATGAAAAACATCATACGAACAAACATGACAATATGGTTTTTAGTAGCTGTCATATTAATTGATTTTATGGGGATGGCCACTGTGGTTGTGTTATTCCCCAGTTTACTGTTGGGCGATGCATCAATCCTACCGTTAAGCTGGTCGCAAGATACTAAGTTATTAATGATGGGAATCTTTTTGGCCATTTATCCACTTGGGCAAACAGTGGGTGCATCAGCCTTAGGGAAGCTATCTGATTACTATGGAAGAAAAAGAATACTTTTACTAACGCTATTTGGGACATTTTTAGGATTTTGCTTGTCGGGTGTGGCGATTGATATTCATTCACCTATTTTACTATTTATAAGTAGGCTAATGGCTGGAATATGTGCGGGTAATGTTGCTATTGCTCAGGCAAGCTTGCTTGATTTAAGCACATCAGAAACAAAGGCAAAAAATATTTCTTTAGCACAAATGGCGATGGGATCAGCCTATATTGTAGGGCCAATTTTGGGAGGATGGTTGTCGCAAAAAACAATTATTAATTGGTTTAGCATGAGTACACCATTTTGGTTTTTCAGTATTGTATTGGTAGCATTTTTTGCAATCACTATCGTGTTTTATCAAGAAACGCTAGTTGACCGTAAGAAAGAAAAAATTGATATGCTTACTAGTATTAAGCAAATATATAGTGCATTGACTGATAGCAGATTAGGAAAAACGTTCTTTGTTTGGCTAACCTTTGTTAGTGGTTGGTGGTTGTTTGAAGCTTATATGCCAGCATTTTTATTGCAAGTTCACCACTATAATACCATTGAAATTGGACATATCTTAGCATTTAATGGCGCGCTATATGCATCATTTCAATATTTTGTAGTCTCAAAAATTTCGAAAAAAATGCACCCACAAAACATGGTTATTTATTCATCTTTAATTGCGGGTCTCTCTATTGTATCCATCATATTAGCCACTAATGCCATTCAACTCTATACAGCTATGTCAATATTTGTAATGGCAATGGGCTTTGCTATTCCTGGGCTCATTACGTACATATCAAATTTATCTGATGCATCTGACCAAGGGCAAGTCATGGGTATGGTTAATTCAATTCAGGCTGTTTCCACTGTATTGGTGATGTTGGCCGGCGGTTATCTGAATTCAATAAATAGCAGTATTACTGTTGTTGGTGGGGGATTATTAGTCTGTTT
>CAYZRM010000072.1:2731-9165 GCA_964480845.1 uncultured Coxiellaceae bacterium
GCTAATGCCTATACGGGTGATATTGACTTACCACCCGTTATTGGCGAAGGGAAAGCAATTGCGATAAGGAAATTTTTAGCAAAAGAAGGGTTTGATAATTACCAAGCATGTTATGCGTATGGTGATCATCAAAGTGATATACCCATGCTTTCACTGGTTGGTAATCCATGTGTCATATCGGGTAGTAAGGAGTTGGATGCATATGCTAAAAAGCATAATTGGAATGTACTGTAATTATTATATAAATGAGAGTTATCATGAAAGACAAAATTTTAAAAATAGTAATCGATTCCATAGATGAAATAAATTCTAGTTTGGAAGAAAGGGTCCCAGTTGAGGCTGGTATAGATTGTTTTTTATATGGTGCATCTGGGGTATTGGATTCAATCTCATTAGTGACCTTAGTAGTTTCTATTGAGGACGCAATAGAGGATGAATTCAATCTAAGTATATTGCTTGCCAATGATAAAGCAATGTCGCAGCGTAATAGCCCATTTTTAACTATTCAATCCTTAGTTAATTATGTTGAGCAGTT
Organism: uncultured Coxiellaceae bacterium; assembly: GCA_964480845.1. Classification (GTDB taxonomy): domain Bacteria; phylum Pseudomonadota; class Gammaproteobacteria; order DSM-16500; family DSM-16500; genus Aquicella. The sequence goes on from CAYZRM010000072.1 coordinate 3,267, forward strand.
GATAAATGATAAGTTAGAAAAAAATAAGCAGGTGTGCCATGAATAAACCTATCACACTTATTACAGGAACCCGTAAAGGAATCGGTAAATATCTTTCAGAATATTACGTAGAAAAAGGTCATTTTGTTATTGGGTGTAGTCGTGAATCAGTAGATTGGGAGTTAGAAAATTATCAACATATTGAGGCGGATGTAGCAGATGAATCTGAGGTCAAAAAAATATTCTCCTACATTAGAAGGCAGCATGGGTGTTTGGATAATTTAATTAATAATGCCGGCATTGCTTCAATGAATCACTTATTGTTAACGCCATTAGATACTGTTAGAAAAGTTTTAAACACTAATGTGGTGGGTACTTTTTTGTTTTGTAGAGAAGCTGCAAAATTAATGATTCATAAGAAATACGGGCGAATTATTAATTTTACGACGGTAGCTACCCCTTTAAAATTGGAAGGAGAAGCTATTTATGCTGCATCAAAATCTGCAATTGGCTCATTAACTGAGGTTTTAGCAAGAGAGTTGGCTGAATGTGGTATTACAGTTAATGCAATTGGCCCAACTCCTATTGAAACAGATCTTATCCGTTCAGTGCCAAAAGATAAAATGGATAGATTATTGGCAAGACAAGCTATTAATAGATTTGGGACATTTGAAGATGTATCGAATGTGATTGATTTTTATTTAAAAAGAGAAAGTGACTTTATCACTGGACAAAATATCTTCTTAGGAGGGGTTTAGTGATGCTTGCAAAGTTGCTGGACCGGTTAAGGTCTAATCAAAATTTAGATGCGATTATATGGAAAAATAAAAAATATACATATGGTTGGCTTAAAAATGCAGTTGATCAGTTTGCTTTATATCTGGTTAATGCGGATATTGCGCCAGGAGCGGTAATTATCCTTAAAGCTGATTATTCTCCAAATGCTATAGCATTGTTAATTGCAATGATGAATCACAATTGTATTATTGCTCCACTTACAAGTAAGCATACTGTTAAGCAGAATGAATATTGTAAAATTTCAGAAGCAGAGTATTGCTTTGAAGTAAATAGCAGCGATGACGTTTCTTTTAAAAGAATTTCTAAAGAATCTAATCATGATTTATTCGTAAAATTAAAAAAATCTCAGCGTCCTGGGTTGGTTATTTTTTCTTCGGGGACAACAGGTTTCATGAAGGGTTCTGTTCATGATTTTTTCTCATTGTTAGAGAAATTTTCAGTCTCAAAAAAATGTTTACGCATTATATCGTTTTTGTTATTCGACCATATAGGCGGAATAAACACTTTATTTTATACATTATTTAATGGCGGTTGTTTGGTCATTCCTGAGGAGAGGTCGCCGCTTGAGGTTTGTGCGTGTATTGAGAAATTTAAAGTTCAAGCTTTAACAACAACGCCTACCTTTTTAAATCTTTTGCTTATCAGTGAAGTGTATAGCCAGTTTAACTTGGATAGCTTACAAGTTATTAATTATGGGTCTGAAGTAATGTCTGAAACTGTTTTGGATAAGATTCATCAATTATTTCCTGGAATTCGATTGTCACAGGCTTATGGTTTATCAGAAGTCGGTGTTTTACCTGCTAAGTCAAAAGATTCAAATTCATTGTTTATTAAATTTGAGAAAAATAACGTAGAAACACGGGTGGTGGGTGGTTTGCTAGAAATCAAATCTGCTAGCTCAATGCTGGGTTATTTAAATGCTAATAATTTACTAACAGATGATGGATGGTTTAAGACTGGCGATGCTGTGGAAGTAAATGGCGAATATGTTCGTATTCTTGGCCGACAGTCAGAAATGATAAATGTTGGTGGCGAAAAGGTTTACCCAGCTGAAATTGAAAAAGTAATTGAGAAGTTCCCTGGGGTTGAGCAGGTATCTGTTTACTCAGAAGTAAATTCAATAACAGGTCAAATAGTGGTGGCAAAAATTAAAGTTAACCGTTTAGATGATGCCAAAAAAATCCGAATTTGTATCAGAGAATTTTGTAATGAGCTATTACCTGCTTACAAAATTCCACAAAAAATTAAATTAGTAGATTCTGATTTATATAGCGAGCGTTTTAAGAAAATACGTAAATAGTGGAGATGGTTATGAACAACAGAAAAATGATTGAAGAAATAGCAGATCTGTTAGAAATGGAAGTGGAAGGTATTGATATTGAAGCTGAATTGGAAAATATAAAAAATTGGGATTCTTTAACAGTGATATCAATGATCGCTATTATTGATCAATATACGGGAGTTATTTTGAAGTTTAATGAATTAGAGCAGTGTAAATCAATTTCCGATATTTTGTCAGTTGTAGATAGTAGATGTATGATTAAAGAACAATGAGAAATAATAAATGAATGTTATTTTTAACGATATAAAATTGTCAGGCGTAGCAGTCGCATTGCCAAGTAATCAAATACAGCTAACCTCTTTATCAGATCTATATGGTGAAAAAGAAGTAGATCGTATTATTGAAAGTACCGGTATTGAATCAGTTAGAGTTGCGGAGCCAGGTGTAAATTCGTCTGATTTATGCTTTAAAGCGGCTGTTAATTTACTCAATCATTTAAATATTGATCCCAAAGAAATTGATGCAATTGTGTTTGTTTCACAGACCCATGATGCTGTCATGCCGGCAACTAGTGCTTCCTTACAGCATAAATTGAATATGAATACTAATGCAGTTGCATTTGATATTAATTATGGTTGCTCTGGTTATTTGTATGGATTATATCAAGCTGCCATGTTGCTTAAGTCGGGTGGTTGCAAGAGGGTTTTATTATGTTCGGGTGATGTTATTACTCCTCTACTTCGCCCTAATGATAGGCACGTTCGTATGATATTTGGGGATGCGGGGAGTGCTAGTATACTTGAGCACGGAGATGATAGGCTAGGCATTGTTTTGAAAACAGATGGTTCCGGTAAAGAGCATTTGTGTATCGACGAGTCGGGCTATCTTCATATGAATGGCGCCGCAATTATGGAATTCGCCTTGCGTGTTGTTCCTGAGGTTATCCAAGAGCTTTTAACAATGCAGAATTTGCAATATTCAGAAATTGGTACATTTGCTTTTCACCAAGCAAATAAATTTATGCTGAATTATTTACGTAAAAAAATGCGTCTGGAAAAAGAGGCTGTTCCTATTTCTATGCATGATACTGGCAATACTGGACCAGCCTCTATCCCTTTAGTTTTATCAAGATCATTTGATGAATTATCTAAGCAAGATCGCCTTAAAAAAGTGGTCATGTGTGGTTTTGGAGTGGGCCTGTCGTGGGCGGCGGCAAGCCTAAATTTATCAAATACTGTATTTCTACCGCCAATAGAAATGTAAACAATTATTTTATTAATATAAATAAGGAAAAAATCATGTACTTACTCGTTATTAGTTATGTAAAACCAGCTGAAGAAGTTACACCACATATTGAAACTCATTCATCCTGGGTAAAGAAATATTTTCAAGAGGGGGTTTTTTTAATGGCAGCGCAAAAGAAAAGTAAACTAGGCGGTGCTATTTTGGTCAAATCAATTGATAAATGTTTATTGAAAAAAATAATTGCTGAGGACTCTTATGTAACAGCTGATGTTGCAGAGTATCAAATCATTGATCTTGATTGCAAAGCTACCTCACCAGGATTGGAGCTATTAGCCAGCTGCTAGATATTAAATAGAATGGCTCTGTTGACTAAATGGAGCCTTCTTAATATCATATTTTATATTGTTCATTTCCCTATGTTTACGCTAACTAAGAAAATTACGTATTTATTCACGGTATTTAAGTTGGAGAAGAGATACCATATTTAGGCACGTTAAAAATGAAGATAATATTGAATTTTTCTTATCTAATCATTCTGTATTAAGTTTTGAACCAGGCGTTATTTTTATCGGTTTTCTCAGGAGATCAAAATAATTATTAACATGTCTTCAGTATGGGTAATACGTAGAGCACCGACAATGTTGGCTTATTCTGCTTCGAAATTTGCTATTGAGGGATGATATGCAAAACCATGTTTCTTTTTTTGAAGAGAAAAAGATTTGTATGTTGGATGTAGAAGATGTTGCAGATTCAGTAAGTTGGATAATAGAAAGTTCACCTAGATCACTGCCATCAAGTATTACATTAGATGCATTTTTATGGAAATAAATAGGAATTAATTATGTCAAAAAAAATAGCAATTTTATTTGTTACTCTCTCTGCTTTATTTTGGGGCGCTAATTTCAATGCTGGTAAAATTGCCGTTGAACATTTGTCTCCAATTACAGCAGCTGCGATTAGGTTTTCTTTGGCTTCACTTATCATTATTCCTATCGTCTTGTTATGGGAGTCGAATATAAAAGAAACAGTTAAGCGTAATCTAGGCATGTATATTTTATTAGGTATTATTGGGGTTGCAGGATTTAATGGTCTATTTTTCTTAGGTTTGAAATATACGACTCCTGTTAATGGCGCGCTAATAATGGCCACTAATCCTATTGTCACTATGTTGTTGGCGGCTCTCATATTAAATGACACCATTCGTGCTAATCAACGTCTTGGCATGTTATTTAGTTTGATAGGTGTTATTGTTGTCATTACGCATGGATCATTAGCACTGTTATTACAGCTAAAAATTGCTCTTGGTGATTGGATTATTATGGCAGCAAATATATGCTGGGCTCTATATGGTGTGCTTGGTCGACGTTATCTAAAAAACAGCAAGCCATTAATAACAACGGCTGCGACTATGGCTGTAGGTTCAATTGCTTTAATTATATTTTCTGGTTACGAAGCGTCAATCACACAATTAACAAGTCAATCATGGCAAGTTTATTTCTCTCTCATCTATATGGCTGTTTTTGGTTCTGTACTGGCATATTTATTTTGGAATTACGGCATTGTGCATTTGGGTGCTGGCAATACTTCAATATTTTTTAATTTAGTGCCTATATTTACTGTTCTTATTTCAATTGGTATGGGGCAACCTATTTTATCTGTACAAATTGTTGGGGGACTATTGGTTATTTGGGGCGTGTTAGTGTCAAGTAATGTCATTGAATTGCCAGCTAAATGCAATTTCATGGTTTCTCGTAAAGGATAGTAAAATATGTCTATGTGTCAATTGAAGGCTTTTAATCTAAGCGTAACAACACAAGGGCCAACTTATCCTCCAAGTGAAATTATGGATGAATTTGGTAATTTTATTGTTATCGGTAGGATAAATCGCTTACTTGAAGGACAGGTCATATCAAAGTGGGGTGCTGCAATTGTTTCTCAACAATCCAAAGTCCCTAAATTTGGAGAGCAATTGCCATACGATATAGTGCAAGAGTTGGATATGGATGACTTGGGCATGATAAGCAATACCGTATTGCACACATTGCCACTACCGTTACCTTGTAATAATTATCCTATGATATTTGCGCCTGAACAAAATGTGAATGCAGATAAAAAAGCAAGAATAAGTTATCCGCTACACCAAGCGCCTATTCCCGATTTTAGAGAGGAAGATGGACGAAAAGTTATTTCGCCTATCACGCTGGGTGATTGGTCTAAAGCTAAGGGGGAATGTATCGTTAAAATCACAAATGATAAAAGATCCGCTATTTTTGAGTTTAATTTTACTGGCCTTATTCCTGAAAGTTTATATACTATAATGTCCTTAAGAGAGCATGATTTAAATCCAAAAAAAATGACTCGACCAGGTCCGCTCGGCATTCCAAATGTTTTTGTAACAAATGAGTTGGGTTGTGCAAATTATAAAGCAACGTTACCTAACCCATTTCCAGCAATTGAAAATTCTGACCATAACCGTATTATTAATGTTATCGTTTTGTGGATGAGTTCACAATGTAATTATGGAGGTGCAATCGGCCTTTATGGGTTAGGAGGTGATGTTCATGCACAGCTTAAACTCCAAAATCCATCATTCTT
>CAYZRM010000073.1:0-8948 GCA_964480845.1 uncultured Coxiellaceae bacterium
AACGCTATATCAACAGAGAAGCTATTAGGCACGAAATGACGACGTGGCAATTCCCGCTAGTCTTTTTAGATTTTGAGACGATTAATCCAGCTATTCCTCGTTATGAAGGAACAGGACCCTTCCAACAAGTGGCGTTTCAATTCAGCGTACATCGCTGGGAAACCCCTGAACAAGCGATCACACATATTGATTTTTTACATACCGATACTAATGATCCACGCCCCACCCTCATTCCTGCATTATTAAATGCTTGTGGTGATCAAGGCAGCATTGTTGCCTATTTCGGACAATTTGAAGGATCCCGCATCAAAGAGATGGCCGAATTTGCCCCTCAATATGCAAAACAGCTTCATGCCTTAGTAGAGAGAATAGTTGACCCTCTGCCTATCATTAAAGAGCATGTATATGACGACCAATTTATGGGTAGCTTTAGCCTGAAGAAAGTGGCACCTGCCTTACTAGGTGCTGAACACAGCTATGCTGATATGGCCGTGGGTGATGGCAGTGCTGCTCAACGCGCCTTTGAAGAATTAATTTCTGAAAAAACACCCACCCCCAGGAAAGCTGAGCTCAAACAGGCAATGCTTGAGTACTGCAAAAAAGATACTTGGGTAATGGTTGAATTGACGAAGTGGCTATACAATGTATAGCCCGGATTCGCCCTATTATTACCTGTCCCCATGAATCATGAGTGACCTACCACCGTCAACGACTATCATCTGTCCCGTGACATAAGGTGCATCATGAATCAAAAACCAAACTGCCTTGGCAATATCATCAGGATCTCCCATGCGTTGCAAGGGAATCTGCAACATCATTGTTTCAATTTCAGATTCACCAATATCGTCATTCTCTGGACGAATAATAGCACCTGGCGCCACTGCATTAACACGAATAGCAGGCCCTAATTCTTTCGCCAAGCTCTTAGTCATCATTAAGAGCCCTGCTTTTGCAATACAGTACACAGGAAAATGCTTGCCCGGCAATTCTGACTTAATATCAATTATATTCACAATGCTGCCATTATTTTTAGCTAAATGCGGCATAGCAGCCTGAGATAAGAAAAAAGGTGCTTTTAAATTACTGCCTAGTAAATCTTCCCATTCTTGATTAGTTACTTCTCCCATGCTAGTTGGATAAAAACTAGATGCATTATTCACTATGGCATCTAAACGCCCCCAACAATTAACTGCCTGCTCCACCAAACCAGGTAACTGGTCAGTATTAAGCAAATCGCCTTGAATCAGCATTGCTGTGTTTGGCACCAATGAGTTTAGCTTGTCCTCTAATGCCTTTGCTTCTGTCATGGAATGTCGATAATGCAAGACAACCTTCATACCCTGAGCATGTAAAAATCGTGCAATGCTGAATCCTATTCTACGCGCCGCACCTGTTACCAACACCACTTTGGTGTACTGTGATTGATCAACTGTCATATTTTATCCATTTGTCTGTTGTTTAAAATCAAGTAAGATGTGCCTACGAAAACATAATACGAGGCAAATGTGAGTCAATCCTTACATGTAGGCAATATAACGTTTCCAGTTAACCTTATTCAAGGGCCCTTAGCAGGCGTAAGCTGCGCCCCTTTCCGTTATTTAACATGGCAATACGGCGAAGTTGCTTTTTCTTGCACAGAGATGATCTCTTGTAAAACGCTTATCTACACCCCCATCGCATCACAACAACGCTTTGTAGTGAAACACCCCAAAGAAGGGCCTGTCTGTTTCCAACTATCTGGAAACCACCCTGATGAGGTAGGCAAAGCAGTTAAAATGGTCACTGATTATGGGGCAGACCTCATTGATCTAAATTGTGGATGTCCGGTCAAAAAAATTCGCAGTAAAGGGGCTGGATCTAGTTTGCTAACCAACCCCAGCCAACTCTATCAACTAATCAACGCAATGAAAGAAAATACCCATGTACCCGTATCCGTCAAAATACGAGTAGAAGGCAACACAGAAGATCGCTTCAACCTAGAAGTTGCCCAAGCTGTCCGTGATGGCGGTGCAGATTACCTAATCGTACATGGCAGACATTGGACCGAACATTATGAGACGCCGTGTAATTACGATGAAATTCGATTTTTTGTTGAAGAAATGAAAATACCGGTGATAGGAAACGGAGACATTGCCGATTTAGCATCCTACCAAAAAATGTTAGCAACGGGCTGTGCGGGTGTCATGATAGGGCGAGCAGGCGTTGGCCAACCTTGGCTAAGTAAACAATTAATTACCGAGGCAAAAGGAGAGGTATTTATACCCCCCACACTAGCACAGCGCGCCGGCATGCTGATTGATCATGCAGAGCAATTAAGTGAGTTACTGGGAAGTGAGAAGTTTGCGCTCTTGCAAATGCGCAAAATGGCCAAGTATTATGCGCGGGGACTAGAGCAACGCACAGAATTCTGCGCGGCAATTAACCAGTGTATAGACATGAACACATTTCAACAGCTAGTCCTGGCTTTTTTTAAATGAAACACCTCTTAATCTTAACCCTTCTTGCTTGCACCAGAAGGGTTAGCATCTCAAACAAAGCTAGACCAGCGCTTTATGATCAATTTCACTAAGTACTTGCTTTAATGCAATGATAGTTGCATCAATTTGCTCTTTTGTAATAATCAAAGGTGGTGCAAACCGGATAACAGTTGAATGCGTATCTTTAGACAATACACCATGATCCAATAATTTAATGCAAATATCATGCGCTGGAAAAGGTGGATCTATTTCTACCCCTATTAATAACCCTTTACCGCGCACATTCTTAATCAAAGGCGATGCTATCGTCTTTAGTTGCGCCTGAAAATAAGCCCCCATCTCATCGGCACGTTCAATTAATTTTTCATCATTCAACAACGCTAATGCCGCATAACCAACTGCTGATGCTAACGGATTACCACCAAAGGTACTGCCGTGATCACCAGGCGTAAAAACATTCATGACTTCCTTTCGGGTTAAAAACAAAGACACAGGCAACAAACCACCACCCAGGGCCTTACCCAACACAACCGCATCAGGCTGGAAATCATCATGCTGATAAGCTAGCAACTTACCAGTACGTCCCAAGCCTGTTTGAATTTCATCACAAATCATTAATACATTATGCCGGCGACAAATCTCAGCACATGCTCGCAAATACCCAGTGGGCGGCACAATAATCCCACCCTCGCCCTGGATAGGCTCTACAATAAATGCCACTGTGTTAGGTGTAATTGCCTTTTCAAGCGCTGCTGCATCACCAAATGGTATGGTTTTTAATCCTTGAGGAAATGGTCCAAAACCGGCCTGATACTGCGGCTCCGTTGACATACCAACAATTGCTATAGTGCGCCCATGAAAATTACCTTCACATGCAATAATCTCAGCCTTATCCTTTGCAACGCCTTTGACCATATAACCCCATTTACGCGCTGCTTTTAATGCTGTTTCAACAGCCTCTGCACCCGTATTCATGGGTAATGCTTTCTCAAAACCTGTTAACTGACAAACTTTTTCTAAAAACCTTCCTAGCTGCTCGCTGTAAAAAGCACGAGAAACAATATTTAATTGCTTAGCCTGTTCAACCAACACATTTACTAATACTGGATGACAATGGCCGTGACTCACTGCAGAATAAGCACTCATCATATCTAAGTAACGCTTACCTTCATCGTCCCAAACATATACACCTTCCCCTTTCGTTAATACCACAGGCAAAGGATGGTAATTATTAGCACCATATTGAAGCTCACGATCAATGATTGTTTGAGACATAAGTGAAAACCCATCCATGAAATTCAAAGAAATGAAGCTAACACAAAAAGACATTCCCGCCAATCGACGGGAATGGTCTTTCAAAAATACGAGTATGTGTAAAAGGATGTCGCAAAAAACCCGCTCTACTAATCATGAGACCTCAGCAACACTTAAGGCTTTCCCACACGGGACCTGCGCACCATATTGCTATCGAATCTCCTTTGTTATAATACTGATAGGTTTTGGACGTTACCCTCAAAGCACCATACTCACTTCCAGTATAGCTCACCCGCGCAGTAATGCAAATTTTGCACAAATTTGTATTATCCCCCTATTTAATATATAGTCACACCCCTGGAAAATGACCTCTACTGGATGATCTGATGCTTAAAAAAGAGAATGAAAATACTGTTAAATCAACACCAACCACCACGATACATGCGCTCAGCCATGATGGCCGTGGTATTGCCACCGTAGACAGTAAAACAACTTTTTTAAACGGAGGATTGCCAACAGAAAAAGTGGCCTACCGAATCAATAATAAACGGGCCACCTTTAATGAGGGCGATGCACTAGAAATCATTGAACCATCTGCCGAACGTGTCACCCCACCTTGTGAACACGCTAACCTTTGTGGCGGTTGTAGCTTGCAACACATGAGCCCCACCCTGCAAATACAACTCAAGCAACAAACCTTGTTAGACCAATTGAAACACTTTGGACATGTCACCCCTGAACATTTACTAGCGCCTTTGCAAGCAAATAACACTGGCTATCGTCGTAAAGCTCGCCTTGGCGTTCGCTTTGTCATTAAGAAGAATAAATTATTAGTCGGATTTAGAGAAAAGAAAAGTCGTTACCTGGCAGACCTATCAGGCTGTAAAGTATTGCATCCAACTGTAGGCGAAAACTTTGAATTACTACGCACACTCATTACCTCTTTAGAGGCTATGCAAGACATACCGCAAATTGAAATTGCCATAGGTGATCAAGATACAGCCCTCGTATTCAGACATATGAAGCCACTCAGCGAAAATGATCAACAAAAATTGTTTAACTTTGGCAAAGCACACCATTTCCATATTTATTTGCAACCCAATAACCCACTGCCGATCACCTGCCTATATCCGGAACAGTCTAATGAACGATTAACATACACATTGCCAGATCAGCAACTCACTTTCTTATTTCATCCTCTTGATTTCACACAAATCAATCTTGAGATGAATCGCCTGATGGTCAATCAAGCATTAGATTTACTCGATGTCAAAGAAACTGAAACGGTACTAGATCTATTCTGTGGCATTGGCAACTTTACGCTACCACTTGCTCGTCAAGCCAAACAGGTTGTCGGTGTCGAAGGCGGTGAAGAAATGGTGACGCGTGCTGGTATTAATGCGGCACATAATCAGATTGAAAATGTGGCATTCCACGCAGCCAACCTGATGTCACCACCAACAGATGCCCCCTGGATAAAGCAACACTATGATAAAATCTTGCTTGATCCGCCTCGTGCAGGTGCAAAAGAAATCCTACCGTTTATTGATAAAATGGGCGCAAAGAAAATTGTTTATGTCTCCTGCAATCCCGCCACCTTAGCGAGAGACGCTGGAGAATTAGTGAACACATATGGATTCACGCTAACACATGCGGGCATCATGAACATGTTTCCACATACATCACATATTGAAGCCATGGCAGTATTTACAAAATAGTTGACTCACACTCCAATCATGCATATGGTTCATATGCGTTAATTTGAAGGAGAGATATGACATGGATTACGCTGACTTTCCCGTGATTGACTGGGAATTAGGCACCAGATTAGCTGGTAAAAAAGAAATAGCAGAAGAAATCTTAGGCTTTTTGGTATCCACCTTGCCACAAGATAATGAAGATATTCAGCATTGCTACAAAGAAAAGCAATATACTGAGCTCAAAAACCGCATACATAAACTATATGGTGCCGTTTGCTATTGCCCCACCCCACGCCTCAAACAAGCCCTTGCCCAGCTTGAAAGCGATCTCAAAACCAATATAATGAACGGTTTGGCTATACACATATCAGAATTAAATACAGAAGTGAAACTGGTGCTTGCCGCTTATGCTGATGCGCACTGATTCTGATTAAAATTAACACGAACCGCCATCCGTAGAGGAGATTGATACATGGGCCAACCACGGATAAATACCATGCCAACAGGCACTAGCGCTTTATGCTTCATCCAAGTTTTTTCCACCCTAGGCTTTAGTGTGCTGTATTCCACACTGATTTTGTATGCAACTAAATTCCTACATATGGATGACACCACTGCCACTAGTATCACTGGTTCTTTTATTGCGCTTAACTTCTTTTTGCATTTAGTAGGTGGCTATTTAGGTGGGCGCTTTTTAAGCTATAGAAGTTTATTTAGTGTCGCTATGCTTGCTCAACTGGCTGGCTGTCTACTGATTTCCATTCCAACAACCAACTATCTGCTCTGGGGTCTAGCCGTCTTCCTAGGTGGTAGCGGACTTAATATCACCTGCATTAATTGCATGGTAACACAATTATTTGAGCCAGAAGATAAACGCCGAGAATCCGCTTTCCTTTGGAATTATAGCGCGATGAATGTTGGCTTTTTTATTGGCTTTACCTTAAGTGGCTACTTACACTTGCAAGCCGCCTATCACTTATTATTTATGCTAAGTGGGCTAGGCAACTTTGTTGCCATTATTTTACTCACACTTCACTGGAAGGCACTAAAAGATCGCGACACCACCTTTGTTATCTTGCCAAATCCAATAAAACAACGTTCACGCCTACTAGGCATTAGCATGGTTTTGGCTATTATTTTAGCAATACGAATTCTCCTAGAGCATACCGAATTATGCAACGACATTATCTTGGTATTAGGCATTGCTATGCTAGGACTCATTATTTCGCTAACCATCAAACAGCCTGGCACACTCGCTAAAAGCAAAATGACTGCTTTTATCATTTTGGCTTTATCATCAGTCATGTTTTGGGCGCTATACCAACTAGCACCTATGGGTATGAACCTATTTATTGAGCGTAACGTTGACAGGCATTTCTTGGGTCTGCTCATTGCACCGCAATGGGTACAAAACATTAACACTGTCGTCATTATTCTTGGCGGACCATTCTTAAGTGTGGTCTTCTCACGCATGCGTGAACGAGGAATGAATATCAATATACCCCTACAGTTTTCATTAGCACTTGTTCTGATCGGTATCGCCTTTGCGATATTACCATTGGGCATTAGTCTAGCGAATGCACAAGGTTATACGGCCTTTCCTTGGATTTTAGCTAGCTACATCCTACAAAGTATTGGCGAGCTATTCATTTCCCCCATCGGTTATGCCATGGTGGGCCAATTAGCACCGCATCGTCTACGAGGACTAATGATGGGCATGTGGCTAATGATCACCGGTATTGCAGCTATTTTATCCGACCACTTCTCTAAAATGGCTTTGGGTACAGCAGACTCCACCGACCCACTGATCAGTAATGCCTCATTTAGCCATACCTTTGGCATATTAGGCTGGAGCGCTATTGGCTTAGGAATAGCGCTATTTATCGCTGTTCCCTTTGTGTCACGCTTAACAAATGAGAAGAAAGAGGCTACAACACCGACTTAATAACAGCTAACAAGAAGAAGGACGCGGCTTAATGCCGCGTTTTTTATTTAGCACCGTGCAATACTTCATTAACATGCGGATTTGATAAAGCAAACCCATGAAACGCCGCTACACTTAAACGCAACAAGGTCATCTCTGTTAAGGCTACGACACTCGCCGTACGCTTTCCTGATAAAGAGAAAAAACCAGTCTCATTCAAGCCAATAGACGCACCATCATGCAAGGTCGCTAAACTAGTTGTATGAGGTACTTGATCTTTATACAGAGTCTGTTGCACATCCGCCGATCCTTTGACAATAAGGTAAACACTGTCCACACGATCTCCGTGTTTGACAATCGTTTCATTGGGATGCACGTGCACTTCGGTTAAGAGGCTAGCCAATATATCCAACTCTTCATCCGTGAGTTTGGCAAAAAAGGCTTGTTTTTTAAGGAGTTGCTTTCTTACCTCAACATCAATTTGAGCTGATTCAGTATCGTAGCGCAAGTTATTGTAATCCATTTCCATCCCCTGCAAGGCCTCATTACTAAATCATAACACACTCCTTGAATTTTAAAAAATTAAGCTTAAAAATTGAACAGGTCAGCCCCTACGCCATCCGTACTACCAACCGCCTCATCAGGCACCTGATCTTTTAAAGCCTCTAAATTTTTAAAGTCCCACAAGTTAGCATCCATTAACTGGCTAGGTTTGATGCTAGTGAGCGCATGCAGCATATTACTAGGCACCTTGGGATTTTCTGCAGCTAACTGATTAATTAGATTTTTTACCTTTTTACGCATTAGATTTTCTTGGGAACCGCACAAATTGCAAGGAATGATAGGAAACGCCATTAGTTCTGCAAATTTCGCTATATCAGCTTCCTGACAATACGCCAGTGGGCGAATAACAACATGTTTCTTATTATTACTTAACAACTTAGGAGGCATTGAACTAATATTTCCATTATATAAAATGGACATTAGCAGTGTGGTAATCAAATCATCTCGATGATGGCCTAACGCAATTTTATTAAAACCCTTTTCTTCAGCATATCGATAAATAATGCCACGTCTAAGACGAGAACATAGAGAACAAAAAGTCTGACCTTCAGGAATTTTTTCTTTAACAATAGAGTAGGTATCACGAGTTAGAATTTCATAATTGATATGATATTTTTCATACCAAGCACGTAAATGCTCATCATTCCAACCAGGCTGGGCCTGATCCAGCGTAAAGCCAAATAGTTCAAAATCGACCTTGGAACGTTGCTGTAGCAAACGTAGCGTATGCATCATGGTAAAAGAATCTTTACCACCTGATAGGCAAACCATAATACGATCGCCATTCTGGATCATGTTAAAGTCAAAAATTGCCTTGCCAGTATAATGCAAAAATTTCTTTTCTAGTTCAGCAACTTTAGCCACGGAACCACTCCTCTGACGATTTTTTATAAGATAGATGACAAAAAAATTGCCGTCCAACTAAGCGCTTTGGGCGGCAACTGCAGGAATTCCCGCCAACCTCGTCATCCCCCGCGAAGGCAGGGGATCCAGCTTGGCATTGCCTGTCTGGATCCCGCGGACAAGCCG
>CAYZRM010000074.1:0-3280 GCA_964480845.1 uncultured Coxiellaceae bacterium
ATTTGTTTGAATAACTGTTCTGTTAACGCTAGTGCAGTTGTTTTTTTGCCTGTATGTTCGTAACCAACAAATAATAAGCTACAAAAAGGCCCTTGTTTATCTTGGAGGCGTGCTTGGGCTTGTTGTATTTCTTGGCCAAGTAGTGTCATGGCTTGTTCTTGGCCAAATATACGCTGGCCAATACTGGTAACAAACTCTGGTAACCTAAACCGGTGTAGTGATAAATGTGTGCTTGGAATGGATGTCCAGTCAGATAAGACCTGCATAATAGTTTGTGGTGTCAGTGTTGGCTGGCTAGATTCATTTTCTGTGCCGGCAGCTCTTGCTGCGCTACTATCTAACAATAGCAATGTCTGATTTAAGGTATCATGCGTGCTTAAATAGCGCTCAGCGAGCGCAAGGCTTTGTGGTAGTAATTCATCTGAGATGGTGATGTGGTGATGATTTTCTAATTCTGTTCTTTGCTGTTTTAAAATGGCAATCACATCTTGTTGCGTTGGCCCGCTAATAGTGAGCTTAGAAAATGTTTCGTCTGCTAAGTTAATATTTGCCTGTTGTGAGAAAAAGATAAAACGACAATTAGGGTGTGATAATAGGTTGATAAGTTGTTGCTGCACAAAGCTCAATGGGGTAGTGATATCATTCAGTATCAGCTCTGCATGATTAAAGGCCAATATGATTGATTGGTTGCCATCATTTAAAATGTGATTTAGTTGTTCAAAACAGGTTGCAGCTACTTGCTCGGGAAGCTGCCAAAAGCTTGCATGTGGTAAATAAATGACTTCTGCTTGGCGTAATTGATTGCTTAGGTTGTGATGTGTTAGATGTTGTAGCAAGCTCTCTAAAAATAGGGGGTATAGTTTTTTCGAGAAAGGCGCGATGATATGCGCGTGGTGTGTATATTTACGCGTTAAAATATCGGTTAGTACATTCAGTTGAGGGTGGTCTTTAAAAGGAATGGCAGCTGATTTTTTAGTGTGTGTGTATGCAAAAATATTGCCATATTTTTCAAATATGGAATTAGTTAATGCTGGAAAAATAGATTCAACAGGGACTGCCATTCCTTATTCCTTACATTTTTTCGCTAGTGACAGGGAGTTTTGTTGCTGCTTTTTTAGCTAGCTGGGGTGCTTTGGTTTGTGGCATTGCTTGGAATTCACATTCTTTCATGCCTGCAGCGCAGTGCATAAAGCCACTTACTTCATACCAATAGTTTTTATTGTTGCTAACATTTAGGTGGTCTTTTGCAAGATAAACTTCTAAGTCAGAGCCATCTTTATCTCGATAATAGCAATGTACTTTCCCATTTGACCATTCAGCCAAAGCAAATTGCTCGGCAATACGCTTGAATTCAGTTGCTCGATGCGCTGAGACCAGCTTGCCATCATCACTATCATAGGCTTTCCATAGAGTTAATTTGCCATGCTTAACTTGTGAGATAGTGGGGCAGGTGTCGGCAAAACTGGCTGTGCTTAGTAATACAATGCTAACCGTAATCAATAATTTTTTATACATAGAGTGGCCTCCTGGCTAGTCTTTATCTTATTAGTAAAGATGTAAGGATTCAACTGGCTGCCATATTTATATAGTACCCTCGTTTCGAGGGTACTTAACTAATTGAGGTTATTTTCTATCTTCTTCTGGTTTATCAATAAACGTACACTGTTTGGTATCCGCATGACAGCGTAGAAATCCACTTTCGTTCCGCCAGTTTCCAGTTTGTAGGTTAGGGTAGTGATCATGTTGTGCTAAAAAAGCATTCATGTATTCACCGCGCTTATCACTGTAATAGCAATGGCTAGTTCCTTCTGGCGCACCTTCTGCCCACTCTGCCATCAAAAATTGTGATGTTTCTTTTTCAAATATTTTTATTTGGCTTAGAGGGAGTTCTTCTCCGCTATCGCTATTGTAAGCTACCCAGCCATTTAATTGATGGTTTTTTAATTCAGCAACGCTGGGGCAAGTGGTGGTAGCGTATACCTGAAAAGAGGTGAGGCATAATAAAGCAATGCTTAGTTTTTTTAACATGAGATTTTCCTAAAAAATTGAGTCAGTATGATTAATAATAGCCCGCATCATATACGGGCTAATTGGAGTGGTAATGTTCCGTAATGCTAATAGCGATAATGCTCAGGCTTATATGGGCCGTCTGCAGAAATATTGAGGTATTGTTCTTGTTCAGAGGTGAGAGTGGTAAGCTTGGCACCAATCTTACTTAAATGCAAGCGCGCGACCATCTCATCTAG
This sequence comes from uncultured Coxiellaceae bacterium, assembly GCA_964480845.1. Taxonomy (GTDB): domain Bacteria; phylum Pseudomonadota; class Gammaproteobacteria; order DSM-16500; family DSM-16500; genus Aquicella. Next base: position 2,247 of record CAYZRM010000074.1, read on the forward strand.
TTTTTTTGGTAATACGTAAACGCCAATCGGGTATTGATCATGGTGTTGCCATAGTTCAATCTGAGCTAATACCTGGTTTGTGAAGGAGGCTGACATCACAAAGCTAGGATGACCGGTGGCGCAACCTAGATTAACTAGGCGACCTTCCGCCAAAATGATAATGCGTTTGCCGTTAGGTAGCAGCACATGATCAACTTGAGGCTTAATATTTTCCCAAGGATATTGTTTTAGCGAGGCGATATCGATTTCGGAATCAAAATGACCAATATTGCAAGCAATGGCTTCGTTAGGCATGGCTAGTAAGTGGTCGTGGTTAATGACTCTAATGTTGCCAGTGGTGGTAACAAATATATTGCCAAGGGGGGCAGCCTCTTCCATTGTCACCACGCGATAACCTTCCATTGCTGCTTGTAATGCACAAATGGGGTCAATTTCAGTGATCAAAACCGTTGCGCCAAACGATCTTAATGCTTGGGCGCAGCCTTTACCAACATCACCGTAGCCACAGACAACGGCAACTTTACCTGCAATCATGACATCGGTTGCGCGCTTGATGCCATCTAATAACGATTCACGGCAGCCGTATAAATTGTCAAATTTGGATTTGGTGACGGAGTCATTGACATTCATAGCTGGTATTTTCAGTTCGCCATCTTTAAACATTTCATATAGCCGATGTACGCCGGTAGTGGTTTCTTCTGAAATACCTTTTATGTGCTTTAATAATTCAGGATATTCTTTGTGCAGAAGGAGTGTCAGATCACCACCATCGTCCAGAATCATATTGGGCGTCCATTCGTTTGGACCATGAATGGTTTGTTTGACACACCACCAGTACTCTTCTTCTGTTTCGCCTTTCCAGGCAAAGACAGGGATACCAGTTTCAGCAATGGCAGCAGCCGCGTGGTCTTGTGTGGAGAAAATGTTGCACGATGACCAGCGAACATCGGCACCTAATGCCGTTAATGTTTCAATTAGCACAGCTGTTTGTATCGTCATATGCAGGCAGCCTGCAATGCGAGCACCTTTGAGAG
>CAYZRM010000074.1:3380-8629 GCA_964480845.1 uncultured Coxiellaceae bacterium
ACAGCTGTTTGTATCGTCATATGCAGGCAGCCTGCAATGCGAGCACCTTTGAGAGGTTGAGTTGCTTGGTATTGTTCGCGTAATGCCATGAGTCCTGGCATTTCTGTTTCTGCAATGCTGATTTCTTTTCGGCCCCAATTGGCGAGTGACATATCAGCGACTTTATAATCGGGTGTGGACATGGTGCTAATGCTTCCTTGCATATCACGCTCCTTGAAATGGGTTTGCTATGGTACAACGTAGATAGAGCACAATGTGTACTATCTACGTTGGGTAAACCTTACAGGCCAGCAGCTATTCTTAAGCTTTCAGCCTTGTCAGTTTGTTCCCAAGAAACATTCAAATCATGACGGCCAAAATGTCCGTAGCTTGCGGTTGCACGGTAAATTGGTTTCAGTAAGTCTAACATTTTAATGATGCCGTAAGGGCGCAAGTCAAAATGCTCATCAATTAATTTGACAATGTTTGCATGAGGGATTTTGTTGGTGCCAAAAGTTTCTAAATGAATAGCGGTTGGTTTAGCAACGCCAATTGCATAGGAAATCTGAATTTCACAGCGTTCGGCAATACCGGCTGCTACCAAGTTCTTGGCAACATAGCGCGCAGCATAAGCAGCGGAGCGATCCACTTTAGAAGGATCTTTGCCCGAGAAGCAGCCACCACCGTGCCTTGCCATACCACCATAGCTATCAACAATAATCTTACGACCGGTTAAGCCGCAATCCCCTTGTGGGCCACCAACAACAAAACGGCCTGTTGGATTGACATAGTATTGAGTATCTTTTAGCCATTCCTCTGGCAAGGTTGGTTTAATGATTTCTTCAATCACTGATTCCACCAAGTCAGCATGTGAGATATCTGGGTGGTGTTGGGTGGATAATACCACATTGGCAATACTAGCAGGCTTGTTGTCCACATAACGGAAGGTAATTTGAGATTTGGCATCGGGACGTAGCCAAGGTAGTACATCCTCTTTGCGCAATTGCGCTTGTCTTTGTACTAAGCGGTGGGCATAGGTAATTGGCGCTGGCATATAAACGTCAGTTTCATTGGACGCATAACCAAACATCAACCCTTGGTCGCCGGCACCTTGTTCTTCTTTAGATTTTCTATCAACACCCATTGCAATATCGGCAGACTGCTTGCCAATGGCGCTGATGATGGCGCAAGAATCAGCGTCAAATCCTATTTCAGAGCTAGTATAGCCAATATCTTGAATCACTTGGCGGGCAATATGCTCAATATCAACCCAGGCAGCAGTGGAGATTTCGCCGCCAATAAACACCATGCCAGTTTTAACCAGGGTTTCGCAGGCCACACGCGCTTCTTTATCTTGTTCAAGAATGGCGTCTAAAATGGCGTCAGAAATTTGATCAGCAATTTTATCAGGATGTCCTTCAGAGACAGATTCAGATGTAAATAAGAATTCATTATTTTGCATGGCGTGTACCTTCTTGCCTTGTAGTTTAAAAAAATGCCTTTCCGCTAGGGTGGACAATATAACATGTTAAATTTGGATTGACGAATATCCTGGGCCGACAATATAAATACTACTACGTCTCTTAGGTGATTTTCAGGTAATATTCCGTCAAGATTTTCACCAGCTAGGAGTTGTTTTATGTCAACTGTGACTAGAAAAGATCGTGCAAATGCCATTCGTTTCCTCAGTATTGATGCTGTGCAAAAGGCAAACTCTGGCCATCCTGGTATGCCTATGGGAATGGCTGATATCGCTGAAGTTTTGTGGCATGATTTTTTACGCCATCAACCTAGCAACCCGCAGTGGCCAAATCGTGATCGCTTTGTGTTGTCAAATGGCCATGGCGCTATGTTGCAATATGCTTTGCTACACTTATCAGGCTACGATTTATCTCTCGAAGATTTAAAGCAATTCCGTCAGCTACACTCTAAAACACCCGGACACCCAGAATATCGTGATGCACCTGGTGTTGAAACAACCACAGGACCTTTGGGGCAGGGATTAGCTAATGCTGTTGGTATGGCGATAGCGGAAAGACACATGGCGGCTACCTTTAATCGCCCAGGCTTTGAGTTAGTTGACCATTACACTTATTGTTTTGTTGGCGATGGTTGCTTAATGGAGGGCATTTCCCATGAAGTTTGTTCTCTAGCCGGAACGCTGGCATTAGGAAAGCTCATCGTTTTTTATGATGACAATCAAATTTCCATTGATGGGAATGTGCATGGCTGGTTTACCGATAATACGCCTAAACGCTTTGAAGCTTATGGTTGGCATGTGATACCTGCTGTTGATGGGCATGATGGTGAAGCGATTAGGCAAGCTATCTTAATGGCGCAATCGGTGACTGATAAGCCAACGATTATTTGTTGTCAAACAACAATTGGTTGGGGCTCGCCCAACCTGGCGGGAACAGCTAATACGCATGGTGCTCCTTTAGGAGAGAAAGAAATTGCAGCAGTGAGAGAGCACTTGAATTGGTCGCATGAGGCTTTCGTAGTGCCTGCTGATATTAAGACATCCTGGGATGCCTGTGAGCGAGGCCAGCAATTAGAACAGGCATGGTTGTCTATGTTTGCAGCTTATCAAGCAGCTTATCCTGAATTGGCGCAGGAATGGACGCGTCGCTTGTCGCGCGAGTTGCCGGGTATTTGGTTACAACAAGTGGAGCAATTAGTTGCTGAGTTAAACAATAAAAAGCAAACGATAGCGACCAGGAAAGCATCCCAGGCTTGTTTAGATGCTTATGCAAATGTACTCCCAGAAATAATAGGTGGTTCCGCTGATTTGATGGAGTCTAACTGTGCAAACTGGAAAGGGATGAGTGTATTCAATGCTGAGCATCCTGAAGGTCGCTATATTCATTATGGTGTTAGAGAGTTTGGTATGTCTGCTATCATGAATGGGCTGGCATTATACGGTGGTATTCTACCTTTTGGCGCTACCTTTTTGACCTTCTCAGATTATGCTAGAAACGCTTTAAGATTAGCAGCAATTATGCGTCAGCGTGTTGTATTTGTTTATACTCATGATTCCATAGGTCTAGGCGAAGACGGCCCAACACATCAACCCATAGAACACCTAGCTAGTTTGCGTTTAATTCCGAATTTAATGAGCTGGCGTCCCTGTGATACGGTTGAAACAGCGATTGCTTGGGCAGAATCCATACAGTATCAAGGCCCAACTTGCTTACTATTCTCCCGTCAAAATCTGCCTTTCCAGGAGCGTAATGAAGAACAGATAGCCAATATTAAGCGTGGTGGCTATATCTTGCTAGATTTAGCGCAGGGCAGGCCAGATGCTATTTTAATCGCGACTGGCTCTGAAGTCGCCATTGCAGTTGAGGCAGCTAAGCAGCTAAAAGAGCAAGGTATTTTCACGCGTGTTGTTTCGATGCCATCCACAACCGTGTTTTTTAAGCAAGATGAAGCTTATCAACAGTCGGTATTACCTGATGCTGTGCTTGCAAGGGTGGTGATTGAAGCTGGTGCAACCGAAGGTTGGTTTAGAGTGGTAGGTATGACTGGTCGAATCTTGGGCATTGATCGTTTTGGTGCTTCTGCACCTGCTAAAGATGTCTTCAATGATTGTGGGTTGACCGTGGAAAATGCTGTGATAAATACCAAAGAAGTTATATATTCAGCGGCAAGAGAAACATCCAGTGTTTCCTGAAAAATCTTAGGAAAATGTTTGTATATAGAAACACATTTAGTCAGAAAGGAGCTTAACATGACAATTCGTATAGCTATTAATGGTTATGGCCGTATTGGACGTAATATTTTACGTGCACATTATGAAAAAAAATTACACCCAGAAATTCAAATTGTGGCGATTAATGATTTAGGTGATGTAGAAACGAATGCGCATTTAACACGTTATGATACCACTCATGGGAAGTTTCCTGGAGAAGTGGCTGTTTCTGGCAATGATTTGATTGTAAATGGCGATAAAATCCGTGTTGTTGCTGAGCGTGATCCTAAAAAACTGCCATGGAAAGAATTAAATGTTGATATCGTTTTTGAGTGCACGGGCTTTTTTACCAGTAAAGAAAAAGCCGGCCAACATTTAGAGGCAGGCGCGAAGAAAGTGCTTATTTCTGCACCGGGTACTGATGTCGATGCAACAGTTGTATTTGGTGTAAACGAAAACATACTAAAATCGACTGATACGGTTATTTCAAATGCATCATGCACAACTAACTGTTTAGCCAATGTAGTCAAACCATTACATGAGTCACTAGGCATTGTGAGTGGTTTAATGAATACAGTGCATGCTTTTACAAACGATCAAAGTCTATTAGATGTTTATCACAGCGATATGCGTCGTGCACGTTCTGCTACCCAATCCATTATTCCGACTAAAACAGGTGCCGCTGCTGCGGTTGGTTTAGTATTGCCAGAGTTGAATGGCAAGCTAGATGGTTTCTCCGTTCGAGTACCTACGGTTAATGTTTCTGTGGTGGATTTAACATTTGAAGCTAAGCGTAATACGACAGTGGAAGAAGTAAACGATATTATAAAGAAGGCTGCTCTAGGCCCATTGAAAGGTATCTTGAGCTACAATGAAGAGCCATTAGTTTCTATTGATTTTAATCACAACCCATCTTCCGCCATTTTTGATACGGTAGGCACACGGGTGATTGGTAATTTAGTAAAAATTCTGGCGTGGTATGACAATGAATGGGGCTTCTCTAACCGCATGTTAGACGTTGCTGTTACTTGGATGAAGGCCAAGTAGTTTTAAATGTTAGCTTGAGTAAAATATCGTTATCCCCGCGAAAGCGGGGATTCATGTAATGAAATAAATTAATTTAAATATAAAAAGGTGTTGATATGCCCGTTCAGATGGATGAAGTGATGCAAGTGATTAATCGTTATGTTCCTAAAGGCTTTGTGCCTCGCATAGGCATTATTTTAGGGTCAGGTTTATCTTCTATTGCAGAACAAATCACGAATGCTGTGTCTATTCCTTATCAGGCTATTCCAGGCTTGCACAGTGGCGGCGTTTCTGGTCATGCATCTCTATTGGTAATGGGATATTTGAATGAGGTGCCTGTTGTTTGCTTGCGTGGTCGCCTGCATTTGTATGAAGGAACCTCTTATGAATCAACGCGTATTTTGGTCCGCATTTTAAAACAATTAGGTTGTCAGACACTGCTTAGTACGTGTGCTGCGGGTTCTCTCCGTGCGGAGGTTGGTCCTGGTGAGTTAATGATGATCACTGACCATATTAATTTTCAGCCAGGTAACCCGTTGGTTGGCCCTAATGA
>CAYZRM010000075.1:0-8534 GCA_964480845.1 uncultured Coxiellaceae bacterium
CGGACAAGCCGCGGGACGACAGTTAACGGGAATCACTGGCGACAACTTTAAGAATTGAAGGTGTTATTTACTTAACAACAGAAACTTCTTCTGCTTGCAGACCTTTTTGGCCTTGGGTAACAATAAATTCTACACGCATACCTTCTTCTAAAGTACGGAATCCATCACCTTGAATAGCTCTGTAATGAACAAATACATCAGTACCTTCATCACGCTGAATAAAGCCATAACCTTTGCTGTTGTTGAACCATTTAACTATTCCGGTTTCACGTGCTGACATAACTCTTTTACCTTTACTAAATTGAACAAAATACTTTCACCCTAAAATGGATGATGTGGGAAGTATAGCAGAAACTTATTGGTTTGGTAGCATGGAAAAATGTGGCAAATTTAAACCATCCATCAACCAAATCGAGTGAGCTCTATCGAGCGCCTTTCACACTCTTCGATAAATAAAGGACCAGAAAAATAGTCATATTCTTTTACCCTGGCAGCACCAATAGGGTCATCTAACTCAACCGTTTCCAGTCCCGGATGACACATGATCAAGCCCCTATCTCCAACTTTTTGCAAAAACTCTGCAAAATAAACAGGGTATTCATGCGCCTCATGAAAAGAATAAATACCAGCAAAAGAAGGATTGTGAGGAATATTGCGCTTTTTAAGCTGCTTACTCATCGCCCCTGCTCCGCTAGCATAAATAATGAGCTTTTTAGGGCACATATCAGGCACTTCATTCGCTAAACGAACATAAGCTCCATGCTGTCTCAGACGCTGCTCATACACATTGAGCAAAGCATCTCTTATCACAGGAAATTGATGGACATGCTGATGACCATCAACATAATCAGGTAAACACCCCATAGCAGCTTCAAATTGGTCAATTTGAGCGTGGCACTCCGCCTCTATGGCAGCCTGATTTAAACGACGCAAAAATGCCAACATCAACAACTGATTAACAGAGTAGAATCTAGTATAGGTAGCTGAATAGACACTTGATAGCGCCTGCCCTTCTGTCAAATTGAAATGCAGACCAATATCAGCTTTATTTTTCAATGGTAACAACCACTTAGCATGCTCCACCCAATGGGGAGACGTCACTAAGCAGCTAGTGGCGGTCAGCCGATCTTGTTTAATTAGTGCTAATATGCCTTGAGAGATAGCCAAAGCTTGCCCATAGTCATCTGCACACAGTACAATGCGTTTCTTCATAAATCAAAGATTAAAATAATCAACGAGAATCAACAAGTGCATTCTAACAATTTCAACAGAACCGAGCCATCTTGGACTTGGGACCTTGTCTTTTTGGGACTTGCCATTACGATATTCTACCTTTGCTGGCTGGGTAGCTACCCACTATTTACACCAGATGAAGGTCGCTACTCTGAAGTAGCAAGAGAAATGATGGCTAGCGGTGACTACATTACACCACGAGTGAATGGCGTACCTTTTTTAGACAAGCCCGCACTGTATTATTGGCTGCAAGCATTAGCAATGCATTTATTTGGTGTTACCGAGTGGTCACTCCGATTATTCCCCGCTTTGTTTGGCATATTAGGCTGTCTTGCTACTTATATTACCGGCAGAAATTTATTTAGCAGACGAACAGGATTAATATCAGCCACGATTCTAGCAACAACCCCTCTATTCTTTGGTGGCTCACATTATGCTGATCTCAATATGGAAGTGGCTGTTTTTATTAGCACCACGCTATTTTGCATCATCAATGGCTTGGTCTCGGAAGGCAAAAAACAGCGCGGTTTTTTTATTGCAGCTTATATTTTCGCAGCAGGCGCCTTCTTAACAAAAGGACTGATTGGTATTGCCTTTCCTGGCATCATCACCTTACTGTGGATTATATTACTCAATCGCTGGGATGCCTTAAAAAAAGCATCCTTGGGAACAGGGTTAATTATATTTTCTGCATTGGCATTCCCTTGGTATGTGCTAGCCCAATTAGCCAACGCAAATTTTTTGCACTTCTTCTTTGTCACTCAGCAAGTTTCGCGTTTTTTATCCGCAGAAACGTTTAACAACCCAACACCAGCCTGGTTTTATCTACCGATTGTCTTAATTGGCTTCTTTCCATGGACGATTTTTCTGATTCAAGCCTTATGCAAAAACATAGGACTAGTGATTCATAGCCGAAAAGAAAACGCAGCCATGCTATTTTTCCTATTATGGTTTGTGGTTATTTTTGGTTTCTTCTCTATCCCACACTCTAAAACAGTGGGTTATATTTTCCCTGTCTTTCCAACGCTCGCCATACTAGTAGGGCACTACCTAGCATTACGTTATGAACAACCAGCGCATCGCGCTATTTATTGGGCAGTTGGCAATTTTGTTGTCCTGAGCTTAGTGCTAGGTGGCATATTAATTACCTTGCCTAGGTTAGATATTTTAAGTAACGTAACAGCAACGCTTTACCCCTACTTATATACCTTTGCTACTATTTTTATCGTTGCAGCTGGTTTATCCATACTATGCATTAAGCGCAAAACATTATTGCCTTTAATTCTACTATGTGCGGTATGCAGCGGGACATTTTTACTCATCCTCACCAAAAACGCTGCTTATCTAAATATAAATAGTGCAAAACCTTTAACGACATATTTACAACCTATGCTACATCCACAAGATGAAGTAGCAGGTTATTTCAAATTTTATCAAGATGTACCTATTTACTTACAACGCAAAATCATTATCGTTGCGAATTGGCAAGCGCCTGATATTGCGACCAGGGACAACTGGGTCAGAGAACTGTGGTATGGCATGTCATTTGAAAAAGGCAGTAATAACTACCTATTAAATGAAACAGAATTCTGGCAAAGGTGGAATAGTGATAAGCGTATTTTTGTATTCGTAAATGACAACTATTTTGAGCAGTTTGCCAGCCACACGAAACATTATTTCATTTTGAAAAAGCACAAAGAAATAATGCTGCTGAGCAATAAGCCCATCTAAAAAGAACCTGCATGCAAGTGCAGGTTCTCGCTAAGTATTAGACCTGAAAACCCAGTAGCGACTACAAATAAATGTAAACACCGGCAAAATGCTTAGTACCAGAAACAATGCGATAGTGTAAGGCAAATGCATACTCAAAAAGATATAGAATAAAGTCTCATTTGCAGCAAACCCAAGCACTTGCACAATGACTAATTTAGTTATTGCCGAGCGGTGGGGAATATTGACCGCACTAAATGTCCATAAACGATGCCCCCAATAGCTCATTTGAAATGCCGTTAAAAATCCAAAGATATTTGCAATCAATGGATGCATGCTCATATGCTGAACTAATAATACCACCACACTAAAATTGATTGTCGCAGCAGTGACACCCACAATACCAAAGCGACTAATTTGAGCCAGCAACACCCTATTCATCAAACCCTTCCTTGATTTGCAGTAGATATTTAGGTCGCTGCTTTACTTCAGTGAAAATACGGGCAATGTATTCGCCCAAAATACCAACTGATAACAACTGTATACCCCCTAAAAACATAATCGCCACAATTAAAGTAGGATAACCTGGCAAATCTGCGCCATAGATTAATGTTTCTGTCACTATCATCACTGCATACACAAGGGAAGTAAGGGAAATAAACATGCCGATTAATCCCCAAACACGCAAAGGGACATCAGAAAACGATGTCAATCCTGTAATCGCCAAGTCAGCTAAACGAGTAAAATTCCAAGAACTTTTACCAGCTGCTCTATCTTGCACTTCAAATGGAATACCAATCTTTTTATAGCCCACCCAAGCATAAAGCCCTTTCATAAAACGCGTGCGCTCAGGAAACTGTTTAAGCGCTTGTATCATTTTTTTATCCAACAAACGAAAATCGCCCGCGTTATTAGGCATATCAATTTTCGTCATTTTCTTCATTAACCAATAAAATAAATGAGCAAAGTTCCGCTTCAAATAAGACTCGGCTTCACGGTGCATACGCATACCATAAACCATGTCATAACCATTTGCCCATTGCTGCAAAAAGTCTCGCAGTGTTGCAATCGGATGTTGAAAATCAGCATCCATCAAAATGGTCACATCGCCAGATGCATGCTCTATACCTGCTGTTAAAGCAGTTTCCTTACCAAAATTACGCGAAAAACTCAGCAACTTAGCATGATACGATTTAGGTAATGCTAGAATCTTCTCTACCGTTTTATCTCGACTGCCATCGTCAACTAAGATAATTTCAAAACGTTGTGCTAACTGCTGTAATTCAGCCTGAAGTGCTTCTACAAATGAAACAACAACAGCCTCTTCATTAAAAACAGGCACTACACAAGAGATGAAAACCGCACGTTGCTCAAGAGCAGATAAACGTTCATTTGCAGGCAAGGACATAAGCATATCAACATATTTAATTTATTGAGGGGAAGTATAACAAAATTTATGCAGGGGGACAAAAGTATAAATTATCTTTAAATCATGGCATTACACAACCCGCCTGAATGTGGGTTGTGTATATGACAAGCGTTAGACTTGATTTGCTACAACTCGGGTTGTTTTACCGTAAATTACCAGCACACGCTGATAAACCCAATAAAAAAGCCCCTGCAATAGCTGTTAATTTATATTTAATCATTTTGATAACGACAATTTACATTAAAAATAGATAAGTCAGGTGTATGTGATTTTTCAACCAACTTGAAATCCCATTTCACGTTAGCAGCTGACGAACGCCTGTGCTTTACTTCCATTGTCTTCATATCTCTGTTCACATAAAAACCATATACAACACATGCATTATCCAATTCAAAATATACTTTTGGTTGATGTGTATTCACTTTTACACTCAAGGTCTTAGGACCATGCTCATAGGTGTAATGATGACAAATTTCACCATTATAGATAGTTGGCCCAGCACGCCAATGGTCAAACATATCTGTACTAACAAATTGAGCCTGAAAGGAAAACTTAGAATGATTATTATTTACTTTTAGACATGTTGTTACCGTTTGACGATTACCTGCCTGCGCAACACTAAATACAACAGTAACCATCGTCAAAACAACCAAACCTGATATTTTTCTAAACATCCTTGCCCTCCTAAAAAGTGAGAGAAAAGCTATCACGCAGCCTATTTAATGTCAAAAAAAACCCCACCAAATAACCCCATGATTTTTTAATCATTTTTTATTTTTCGCCCAAATTGAAAGAGAACTACTTGATTAATCATCTCGTATTACGTATTCTCCCCATGCACACCCTAGCCCCTGCCTATTAGAACAATATTAATTAACTTGTTATTTATAAAAAAACCCATTGAGGAGAGATAGCCATAATGAAAATAAACATGATTGTAAAAACACTATTATTGACCACTGCATTATCTGGCTCAGCTTATGCAGCCATCCCTGGATTATATTTAGGTGCTGGCGCTGGCTATAACAGTATGCGTGACTTTACTGATGCTAATACCACCAATGCTGGGGGCCTAGGTGGCACCTTGGTAGTCGGCTATAATTTCAATGAATATATTGGGCTAGAAGGATCTTATCGCCAATTTACCGATACCAACTACCAGTTTGAAAATAGCAGATATAACTTTGATATCAGCATGCACTCTTTTAATCTTGTTACAAAATTCTATGCACCACTCGGTCAAGACAATAAATTCAATCTTTATGGCTTCATAGGTGCATCTAACGTACATACATCTACTGATATGAATTACAACGGATATTACTATAATTATAACAACATTGATAAGGATTCAAACTCTGCCATTTTAGCAACACTGGGCTTTGGTGTTGACTATGCCATCACGCCTAATGTCACATTCGGTGTTGAATACGCAGGCACACAAGCTAAAAGTGGAGACGACGTCCATATCGGCATTCCAGGGACAGACATGGTAAATGCTATGTTAGCGTATCACTTTAACTAATATGAAATAGAAAAAAGCCGAACCATTAATCAGTTCGGCTTTTTAATGACACGAAGTCATTACAATTCATCTACCGGAATTTTAACATACCTAACACCATTCTCTTCTGAATCACCAAAGGTGCCTGCTCTCAAATTCGCCTGTACAGAAGGTAGTAATAATTTAGGAACAGCCTTTCCTTCATCACGCTTATTACGAACAGCAACATACTCTTTCTTTGATATACCATCATGAATTAAAATATTTTTTTCCCTTTGTTCTTTGATAGTAGCAACCCATGTGACATCACGGCCATTCGGTGGATAGTCATGGCACATAAAAATCCTTGTTTCGGCAGGCAGGCTAAATATTTTTTTCACAGAATCATATAAGGTCGCAGCACTTCCTCCAGGAAAATCTGTGCGAGCTGTCCCAATATCTGGCATGAAGATAGTATCGCCTACAAAAACTGCATCCTCAATGAGATAACTACAGCATGCGGGTGTATGACCTGGCGTGTGCAGAACAGTTATATCGACATTCCCCAACTTAAATATCTCCCCATCTTGAAATAGGTGATCAAATTGAGAAGCATTTAAGTCGGTATCTTTACTCGTATTAAAAACAGGAACCCAAAATGCGAGGACTTCTTTAATTTTTGCGCCTATTCCTATCTTTCCACCAAGTTTTTCTTTTAAATAATGCGATGCTGTAATATGGTCTGCATGAATATGGGTATCTAAAATCCATTCGATGGTTAACTTTTCTTGATTAATATAAGCAATCACTTTATCTGCAGAAATTGTCCTGGTACGGCCAGAATACTGATCATAATCAAGCACAGAATCAATAATCGCTGCTTTGTTTGTACTGGGATCACTCACAATATGAGTGAATGTTGCCGTATCAGCATCAAAAAACGTTTTAATATTAATTGCCATAAATATCTCACTTTATCAGTGTTACTATCTTAACCTTATTTATTCCATGGCATTATTGCAAGCAACCTTGCCATACCACACCAACCAGTGATACCCGCAAACATCAGCCCTCCTCCCACTACGCCTGATAATAGATAAAATGTGGGATTAACGAGCGCTCCAAGAATGGTTCCTAAAAGAACAAGTAATCCAGCAGCCACTTGCGTTTGCCTATCAAGAGGTAAGATGTTAGAAGCTGATTTTTTGACGCTATACCCAGCTTGGCTCCAAGCAACAATTCCTCCTTCAAGAGAAGATACATCCAAAGAAGGATCTGACGCTAATAGCTTTGCACAAGCATCACTACTTCGCTTACCTGATCGACAATGAATGACAATAGGCCGTTTGGTTGACGGTAACTTTTCTAGACAAATCTCACCTAATGGTATAAGACAAGCCCCCTCTATACATTCACTTCTATGCTCAGCAAGCTCTCTAACATCAATTAGCAATACTTCATCGTTATCCAATCTTTTCTTTAATTCTGACACTGCTATTGTTTTCATGAACCCTTTCCCCATTCAATAGTCTTTGATTATCTAAATAGAACCTTAACATTAAAGAATATTACAAGAAAAAGCCGATGCACTCGATTTTTCTTCTTTTTTAGAGGCAGGATAAAATAACGATGATATCGGCAACTTAGCTTTATTTTCATTTTCTAACTCACCCACCCATGCTTCTATTCTTTTCTTTAATTGTTGGTTACCAATTAAACCTGCAATATCTCGCCTTGTTAATGGGCATTTATCAAGGCTCTCAATTACTGATCTCTCGAAACTATCAGAACTCGGAGAAATATGGTCAGCATACGCAATCTGGACTGGATCTTGCATAACTCTAAACCCTATGGGACACAAGAATTCCCTATCAATATCAAGTGTGTCGAGATTATATCCAGCAGCTCTCAAACGTTGTTCCAACGGATTATCTTCCTCATTTAGCTTTTTCGAGCCTACAGGCCACAAACTCCAGAGGTAGCAAAGAAGGCCAATGCTTGACAGTAAAGTCACGACAGCTAAGCCAGGGTCTAACTCTACTATATCTGGACAATTCTCAATTCTAAATGAACCGTCTCTATTATCTATAAATATTATCCTTGAATTCATTACCTTCCCCTTAACTATTTGATCAATCTGTCGTCTTTAACCATTAAGTAGGCTCCTAACTGCTACTTATTAATGACATGTTTATACTTACTTCATCATCAGAAACATTGACTATTTCATCTTCCAAATAAGAATTATCTTTATCATTACGAAACAAAGTAAGGGAACGGCCACTAGCATACAACTCAGCTTTAAATGCTTTTAAGGATCTCATCATAGCTGATTTATTTGCTTTAAAAGCAAAGTCCGTCAACCCTTCGTCAGATAAAATAGCATACATATTTTTCAATTCACGAACCACAGCATGAGTAATAAACTGATCCTCAACTGGCACATTCGCTAACGGCAATATCCAATATTTATTTAACTTATTTTTTATTTTATTCAGCGATTCATCATTAGCAATTCTCAAAGGAGGAGGCGTAGCGCCCGAAAAATATTTGCATGAAAGAATGACTGCTACCACACCAATAGCCGCCACGCAACCAAACAAACCAAATAAAAGCGACCCTATAAAGTATTGAGGTGCCTTTATGTTACATGCCGTAACAGGTTGGCACCTGCTATAA
>CAYZRM010000076.1:0-8189 GCA_964480845.1 uncultured Coxiellaceae bacterium
AATTTGCTGCCGGCCAAAGATCAATAACCGAGTCAACAATAGGCTCTTCATGATCCGCCAAATTCACTCGCAAACGAATACGATGATTTTTATTCAAAGAAAGTAGATGGTAAACAACAGCAAAACGATTTGGCTTGGCAGACACTTCACGCTCAGAAGTTGCCATCACACCACGACCAAACCCTGTTACTGTCGTTGATTCTGTCTGCCAATCATCCAAACCATAATGCAGATAATCCAAGCCACAGACATCTATCAATTGTTGAAAATCAAATACTGCATCATCGCGTAGTGCTTTACATAAATCTAATAAATGCTCACGCTTCACTTCCACCGTCAACTCACCTAATGCCACATTAGCACTGGTTATCCACTCAGCAAATCGTTCATTTATTTGCGTACATAAGACATTCACATCAGTCATAGCGAGCCTCTAACGTTCAATTCTTTTATTACGACGGATTTTATTTTGCAGTTGAATCACGCCATACATTAAGGCTTCTGCTGTTGGTGGGCAGCCTGGCACATAAACATCAACCGGCACGATACGATCGCACCCACGCACAACCGCATAGGAGTAGTGATAATAACCACCGCCATTAGCACATGATCCCATGGACAAAACCCAGCGTGGCTCAGACATTTGATCGTAAACCTTACGAAGCGCTGGAGCCATTTTATTGCATAGTGTACCTGCGACTATCATTAAGTCTGATTGACGGGGGCTAGGACGGAAAATAACGCCGAAACGATCAAGATCATAACGAGAAGCTGCAGAGTGCATCATTTCTACAGCACAACAAGCCAAACCAAATGTCATAGGCCACAGAGAACCTGCACGCGCCCAATTAAATATATTTTCAACGCTGGTTGCATAAAAACCAGGTTTGAGTAAATCGGTCATTCCCATTCGAGGGCTCCTTTTTTCCACTCATAGATAAAGCCGATGGTGAGCAATCCAAGGAAAATGCCCATGGCACTTAAACCAAACCAGCCAAACTTACGAAATACAACTGCCCAAGGCACTAAGAACGCTGTTTCTAAATCAAACAAAACAAATAAAATAGCCACTAAATAGTAACGCACATCAAAGGGCATGCGCGCATCATCAAACGGCTCAAAACCACACTCATAGGTTGATAATTTTTCGGGATTAGGTCGCTTAGGACCGATGAGATAACCCAGCACGGGGGCAATTAAACCGACAGCTAGGCCGATTATGAGAAAAATAAATACTGGCAAATAATTTTCTAGCAACTCACACTCTCCTGCTTAAATAGCTAGCCCTGATACCACGTCGAGTTATTATACCTCAAGGTATTTTATTTTTTTATATAAACTTGCAAAAAATAAACCCAGATATCTTGCAACATCTGGGTTTTTAAATTCTACCGGCGGGCGGACTCGAACCGCCACGGCTTGCGCCACTACCACCTCAAGGTAGCGTGTCTACCAATTCCACCACGTCGGCATTAACTCTTTTATCTCGCAGGCACGTCAGCTGGTGAAGCTGGTGCTGGTACTTGCGCGCCATTTTCAGGTAACGCAGGTAATGTAATAACAGTTTCTTTCTTATAGGCATGTGTTGCTAAATAGTTCAACCCAATACTGGTAATAAAAAATACAGCAATAAATGCCATCGTGATGCGAAACAAAAACGAACCCGATCCACGACTACCAAATACGGTCTGAGATGCGCCACTACCAAAGGCTGCCCCCATGGTTGCGCCCTTGCCTTGCTGCACCAATACGAGTGCAATCAAGCACGCCGCAGCAAAAACATGTATTAGCAAAATAAATTGGTACATTCTTACACCTTTTCTGTCTTAGCAGCGGCACAAATTGCTAAAAAACTAGCTGCATCTAATGATGCTCCGCCTATTAAACCACCATCTATATCAGCCATGGCTAATAAAGAAGCTGCATTGTCGGCCTTCATACTGCCGCCGTACAGTATACAAATTGTGTTGGCTATATCAACACTAATTTTAGAAATTAATTCACGAATATAGGCATGCACTGCCTGTGCTTGCTGAGGCGTTGCAGTTAACCCCGTACCAATTGCCCAAACAGGCTCATAGGCAATCACAGCTTGCCTCAACCCATCAATACCAACCACATCAACAACGGACATTAATTGATCACGAACAACAGTTTCAGTTTTGTTTTGCTCACGCTCTTCCTTGGTCTCACCGATACAAAGAATAGGCGTTAAACCGGCTTCTATAGCTGCCTTAAACTTAGCAGCAATCAATGCCAGGTCTTCATGGAAAATAGAACGACGCTCAGAATGGCCAATCAAGACATACTGACAACCAAGGTCTTTCAACATAGACCCGGATACTTCACCCGTATATGCACCTTGCGCACCCATATACAAATCTTGCGCGCCTAACAAAATAGACGATCCATGAATTAAACTTTTTGCTTCGGATAAGTGAACAAAGGTTGGAAGTATTAGCACTTCAACACCCGTATCAAGCATTCCTTGTTTAATACCATTGATAAGTGCCTGCACTGAGCTCAATGAGCCGTGCATTTTCCAGTTACCTGCAATAAGAGATTTGCGCATGCTGATCGCCTCCTTGTGCTGCCTTACACTCATTGCAAGGCAGCGGCGATTTTATACGAAGAAAGGAAAAAAGTGCAATCTTATTTATCCACCCTAAATCTTCTTTTGGTTCTCTTGATGGCCACGCTTACGCTCCAAAGTGGTCCCTAACTTTTCTATTGAGTTTTCACTCATGAGCTGCTCCCAATCCTTTTTACGTTTCGCCTCATCTTCCTTACTCAAAGTGAATGGCTTTAGCTTATCTCGCAACTCAGCGGCCACCTTTTCTTGCTGATCAGTCAACTTACTTTCTAGCGGCTTTTCTTTGCTTGAAGCAGCAGACTTATCAGCATCATCATCCGCCATACCTGCGCCCAGCTCAGTATGTGCAGCAGCACTCTTCTCATCAACCTTAGCCTGCTTATCAGCAATTACATCATCACCATCTTCCAGCGTACTACCATGCTCATCAGTACTTGCTGCAGGATTCTTTTCATCGGCTTTCGTCTGCGCCTCAGCAGCAACATCACCCTCTTCCAGTGTGCTGCCATGCTCATCCGTATTTGCTACAGCATTATTTTCATCAGCTTTCGTCTGTGCCTCAGCAGCAACATCACCACTTTCCAGTGTACTGCTTTTGTCCTCAGGTACTTTTCGATCTGTCAGCTTGCTTGCTGGGGATAAAATCTCCAACTCATCTTGCAGCTTGCTTCTCAGCTTACTAGCCTCACCCTCTTTGCGATTAATCAGCTCAATTAGTAAATCACGCCCCTCTTGACTCTTTTTGATATCCTGCTCTAAAAGATCAACATCCTTATCTGATGTTTTCTCATCGGCACATGTATCATCTACTGTTTTTACATAGCTCTGAAGCTGACCTTTAGCCCTCTTAAGCTCACGCTCCAGCTTTTCTAGCCTATCTGCATATTTATCAATCACTGTTAATTGCGCATCGGGATTATCTTTTACTGGGGCAAGCTCAGCGCCTAACTTATCACTCACCTCCACAAAGTCGTTACTATTAAGCCTAGTTGCACACTCTCTAAAAACCAACTGCTCCCTACCCATAGAAGCAAAGTTTGCGGTGCGCTGAAGGCTTAGCAGCTCATCTCTCCATTCCAACGATAAACCATTAACAGCATCCTTCACCACATCACCGAACGTTACACCTAAACCTGCATTGATAGCAGCAGTAATATAGATTCTAATCATTTTATATGTTTGATGCTCTGTATAACCCCTAAAATTTTTGATGTCCAACTCAGCACTAGTAGCACCACACTGCTTTAAGAACTCCATTGCTAGCTTAGCTGAATCTTCATGAGCCCTATACCCTTTACCCGTTGCTCTAGGGCTAGTTGTAACATTCCCCTTTTCATCAACAACAATATCAAATATATTTTTGCTCTTATGATGAACAGCATTCCATCGCCCAGGACGCAAATCAGCCCCCAAAACGCTGGTGCTCATCATTGCATCACCCTCATGATCCAATGTACCCTCTTCTCTAAATGAAAATCGATACAAACTGTCAGTTGCCGCATAGTTATCCAGAAAAATCTTTCGCAGCCGATCATTCCATTCTTTCAAATGCGCATCCGCATTGCGTGCCTGGTTTTTATCTTTATCAGCCCCAGACTCTACATTAGCAGCTTTCGTTGAAAGATCAGCGGAGGGAGATGGCTCACCACCCAATTTTGGCATTGGTGGAACAGATGAAAGATCGCGTGGATTACTCATAAATTCAATCTCGTCTAATAAGTGACCATGTTGATATATTATATCGCATAAAAGCTTAGCTTACCCTTAAGCCGCTAAACCCTTCATTTCTAAGTGATTATTCTGACCCTATCTTCAATTTGCTAGTGGCTTCTACGCTATATAAGTGCATATCTTCAAGCGTAGGATGAAAATTAATAACCTCTAGCTTTTTAGCGTATTTATCACCTAACAACTGAATCTCTATCCACGCTGCCCGGGTATATTTGTCAAAACCAGATAAATCTACCGCCCACTGACGCTGATACACTTCTCTTGCCATCGCACGTGCAGTCTTAAGACCATCCTCTAGTGTCCGCTCATGAGAATAAAGATTTTTTGGCACCCCAATTATGCAACTGCCACAATCATACACATGGAAGTGCTCACTCATACCATCCAATGCCAAAGGAGTCTTTACATCAGGCGCTTCCAGATTATAAGCATCCCAAATAGTGATAGTCCCCCAACGCTCTAACAGATAATAAACATCTAACGGCGTCACAGGTAAGTTATACATATCTGCTAATTCGGGAATAGGGAGGTTATTATGCAAAGCCTCCCATATACGAGCTTTAACAGGCTCGCCCTGCACACTGGGATCTGTTGCAAGGCTGGCCTTAATAGTCAGCGAAAGCGGCGATTCGATCTCCCCCTCATCATTGCTAGCAATGATGATGACATCGTAATGCCCTTGCGTTTTCTGAGCTGGAATTCCTGTTAACAAACCATCGCCCGTACAAATCATCCCTTTAGGAAGGGACTGGCCATTCTCTAACTGAGCGGTAAAATACACCTCATCCAGACTAGGAAAATTAAAAAATGGCTTTAAGTCAAAAGGTCCGTAAGCTGCGCGCTCATTAACCACCTGAGCAGGAATTGCCTGCTTAATGCTAGGTATTTCCATACGACCATCTCACCTCAGAATGAAAGATTGATTATGAGTATAGCACCACAAATGGTGGTCAGCCATCAACCCATTCATACATTTCATTCATGGCTACAGGACATTTAAAGCACTGACTACCACAGCCAGGTTTTTTATCGCACGGCCTCACCTTACCTTTTTGCATCCAATGCGATAACAAACAACGCATGGTATCAGCATCTGACGCAAATAGTTGGCAAAGACTGTTGAGCGTTGCCACCCGCACTTGCATCATATGTTGTTTAACAGCGATTAAGCTCATTTCGTGCACTACCTCCTGCAATCCAACGAATACTGAGAAACGTCACGACAAATGCCGCAACAATACCTAATAGCCAAGCAGTAGAAGAAAACGGATGGCGTGAGAACGTTGCTAATTGATAAAAACCAACCGCCACCCCATACGCAATACCTGTCATCCAAAAAACAGAGAACACTGACCAGCCACGATGCACTTCTCGCAACATCGCTGCTGTGGTTGAAATACAAGGAAAATATAGAAGGATGAAGAGCAGATAAGCAAAGGCCCCAACCTGCCCATCAAATTTTTCATACATCAACCCATAAACACCTTGATTAACAGGGTCTGATGGACTCGCCGCAGACACAGGATTACTAAACACACCCCCCCAGTGCAACTAAATTTACAGCTATGGAGTGCCACGCTGCCTGCAAACCAGCCCACAAATCAAACTGCTCAGCATTCGTCAACTGAGCCAAATGGCCCATCTGGGTATATAGCGTATTCAATGTACCAACCACTACTTCTTTGGCTAACACACCTGTCACTAACCCCACGGTAGCAGGCCAGTTATCTGCATGAATACCCATAGGCGCAAATAATGGCGTCATTGCCTGCCCTAAAATAGATAATAATGAATGCTGACCGCCATCACCTGCATTAATCGTTCCATCTAAATTAAGCGCATTTAGAGCACCAATTAACACACAGATAGGCACTATCAATTTACCTGCGCGAAAAACAAAACCCTTTAAGCGCTGCCAAGCATGCAAACACACTGTGCGTAAACGTGGTAAATGATAGGGTGGCAACTCCATTACCAATAGAGCAGGCTCTCCCTTTAAAAAGGTTTTACGCAAAATAAACCCTGTCAAAACAGCCATTAAAATACCTATCAGGTAAAGCGCAAACACAATATTTTGACCACCTCGAGGAAAAAATGCGGAACAAAATACCGCATAAATAGCTAAACGAGCCCCACACGACATAAACGGGCTCATCATAATAGTTAAGATGCGATCGCGTTTATTTTCTAACGTACGTGCAGCCATCACAGCAGGCACATTACAACCAAATCCCACAATCATAGGAACAAAAGCCTTGCCAGGCAAACCTAACGCACGCATGAATCGATCCACCACAAAAGCAGCTCTTGCCATGTAACCTGAATCTTCTAAAAAAGCCAAAAACAAGAATAAGGCACCAATAACAGGGATAAAGGTAATGGTTGTATTAATCCCCTTACCCACCCCGTTTGCTAGCAGTGCCGTCAGCCAAGCGGGGGCACCTAGATGTGATAATTGGTAAGCTAAACCATCTACAAATAATGTTTGGCTACTAATATCGAAAAAGTCTTGAAATGCACCGCCCACATTAATAGCAAAAACAAATAAGCAATACATTGCTAATAAGAAAACGGGTATGCCCAGCACACGATTCAATACAATATTGTCTATATAATGCGTCCAAGTCTTCTTCTGTTGCTTAGGCTGTTCAGTACAGATGGATAGTAGCTGCGTAATGAAACGATAACGCGCATCCGCTAAAATAATATCAACATCTTCATTCAGCGCTTGCTCAAGCTGCGCCTGCTCACTAATCACACTCGCCAATAACAAAGTATCGGCCATCTGTTGCGTTAAAACATCACCTTCTAATAAACGCAATGCTAACCAATCTGCTGGGAAAGCCTGATACTCAGATTGCCCACCAATTTGCTCAGCCAACCGCTTAACAGAAGAAAGAACGACCTCAGGATAAGGCAATCTAACCTTGGTTTTGCACGTTATATTAAAGTTAGCAATTGCTTGCTTTAACTGTTGAATACCTGCCCCGCGATTAGCCTCTAAAGCCACGACAGGACAGCCCAATTGGCGAGATAAAGAGTCTACATTAATAGAAACACCCTTAGCTTTTGCAACATCCATCATATTTAACGCCAAAATGACGGGCACACCCATCTCTAATAGCTGCGTTGTCAGATAAAGGTGTCGCTCCAAATGGCCTGCATCAACGATATTAATTAGTAAATCCGCATGGCGCTTAACAACAAAGTCTGCCGTGATACACTCATCAACGGCTGTTGCAGCAGAAGCCAAGGTCAGCGAATAAACACCGGGCAAGTCAATCACTTCTATCATATTGGACTGAAAAGTATACGTACCACTTTTACGCTCTACCGTAACCCCCGGCCAATTGCCCACTCGCTGAGTTGCGCCA
The DNA here is from genome assembly GCA_964480845.1 of uncultured Coxiellaceae bacterium. Taxonomy (GTDB): domain Bacteria; phylum Pseudomonadota; class Gammaproteobacteria; order DSM-16500; family DSM-16500; genus Aquicella. The sequence continues at coordinate 7,699 of CAYZRM010000076.1, forward strand.
GTCAAGGCATTAAATAACGTTGTCTTGCCACCATTAGGATTACCCACCAATGCAACAGATAAAGTAGCTGCTGAATGACGCGGGGTATTGCAGCAATCAATCGTGTCACAGCAAGTACTCACGATGTCATATCCTCAATTTCTAAAATAGCCGCCTCTGCTTTACGCAAACTAAGGGCAATGCCTCTGACTAGAATCTCAATAGGGTCCCCCAAGGGAGCCACGCGAGAAACCGTAAACTCTGTTCCAGGTAGCAGACCAAATGCTATCAAACGCTGCCGATAAGCCTTCTCACCCCCCACCAGTGCCTTAACACGCATTTTGTGACCAGATTTTAAGTCATTGACCAGCATAAGAACCCCTTGTTTTATCTGGCAAGTATCGCCTTCTCATTATTTTTTGTCAAGGTTATTGAGAATCATTCTCATTTGAAGAGGTGAATTTTAAGTTAAAATTAATCTTTCTCAGCTATAATGGACCTAAATAGATAGG
>CAYZRM010000077.1:0-8150 GCA_964480845.1 uncultured Coxiellaceae bacterium
AATGCAACTGAAGTAACACCAGCTTCTAATGCGCGCTTAGCAATTAACTTACCAACTTCTTTTGCTGCTTCAACATTGCCTGTTACTTTTAATTTATCTTGTAATTCTTTATCTAATGTAGATGCATAAGCTAAAGTCTTAGCACCATCAGATGTAGTTAGCTGAGCGTAGATATGACGAGGCGTTTTATTGATGCATAAACGCATGACTTCTAACTGTCGTATTCTCATACGAGTACGCTTAGCTCTGCGCAATCTGGATTGTTGTTTATTCATTATTCACCTATACGTTACTTTTTCTTCGTTTCTTTCAGCTCAATCACTTCATTTGCGTAGCGAACACCTTTACCTTTGTACAGTTCTGGTGGACGAACGCTTCTGATCTTAGCTGCTACTTGACCAACGACTATTTTACAAGGACCTTTCACAAGAATTTCTGTCTGTGTAGGTGTTTCAACTGTAACGCCTTCAGGAACATTGAATGGTGTTGGATGAGAATAGCCAAGGCTTAGATTCAATACTTTACCTTGAGCTTGTGCTCTATAACCTACGCCAACTAGCTGCAATTTACGCTCAAAACCCTGGCTAACGCCCTGGATAGAATTGCTAATATTCGCACGCACAGTACCAATGATAGATCTAAATAACTTTTTCTTTGCACCAGTGATAACATCATCACCGTCATCATTCATTGTTACCTTAACTTCCTGATTTTCAATCGTTACTTTAACAAACGGATGCACATTGATGGAAAGAGTGCCTTTAGGCCCTTTCATCTGTAATTCATCATTTTGTAATTTCACATCTACGCCAGCAGGAATAGCAACTGGCTTTCTGCCAACTCTTGAAGTCACATCTATACTCATTGACTCGCTCCTACTATTCAACCGTGCATAGCACTTCGCCACCCACATTATGGGTACGCGCAGCTTTATCAGACATAACTCCCTTAGGAGTAGATACGATTGCAACGCCTAAACCACCACGAACAACTGGTAACTCATCACAACCTTTATAAATACGCAAAGCTGGACGGCTAATACGCTTAATTTTCTCAATAACAGGTTTACCTTGATAATATTTCAACGCAACTTGTATCGTCTTCTTATTATCAGATGAAATGATATCAAATTCGTTAATATATCCTTCATCTTTTAAAACAGTCAAAATATCTGTTTTAAATTTAGAATGAGGGACATTAATCTTTTGAATCCCCATCATTTGAGCATTTCTAATGCTAGTTAACATATCTGCGACTGGATCTTGCACTGACATCTGGAATCACCTCTCTTATTATTACCAACTGGCCTTACGCATACCAGGAACCATGCCATTAACAGTCGCTGATCTCATGTGCAATCTGCACAAACCTGTTAATCTGTTGTACGCACGAGGTCTACCACATAGTTTGCAACGATTACGTCTTCTTACAGGGCTAGTGTTACGAGGAAGCGCCTGTAATTTCAACATAGCATCCCAACGATCTTCATCGCTAAGATTTATATTGGAAACTGCTTCACGTAATGCATCACGCTTTTCTCTGAACTTTTCAACGAGTTCAACGCGAACATGATTACGATTGTTTACTGATTTCTTAGCCATTCCTTAATTCACCTCTTTCTCTTTAAAAGGGAAATTAAACGCTTGCAGGAGAGCAAATGCTTCTTTGTTGTTTTTAGCAGAAGTGGTGATGGTAATATCCATACCTCTGATGGCATCAACTTTGTCGTATTCAATTTCAGGGAACACGATTTGTTCTTTCAAACCTAAGCTATAGTTGCCACGGCCATCAAATGACTTTGCACTAATACCGCGGAAGTCTCTCACGCGAGGAAGAGCAATCGTAATCAGGCGATCTAAAAATTCATACATTTTTTCACGACGCAAGGTTACTTTACAACCAATTGGCCAGCCTTCACGGATTTTAAAACCCGCGATTGATTTACGAGCCAATGTTTGAACTGCTTTCTGACCAGTAATTTTTTCAATGTCTGCAATCGCATTCATTAAAATTTTCTTATCAGCTGCCGCTTCACCCACACCCATATTAATGGTAATTTTCTCGATGTGAGGAACTTGCATAATAGACTTAAAACCAAAGTCTTTGTGTAACTTTGGTACTATTTCTTTTTTATAAAAATCGGATAGCCTTGCCATATCAACACCTTTACTCTTTGACATCAACTAATTGGTCGCTAGATTTTAAAAATCTTGCGCGTTGACCGTCATTTAATACACGGATGCCAACTCTGCTGCCTTTATTGTTTGCAGCATCGTACATCATCACATTTGACCGGTGGATGGGCATAGACTTAGATTTAATACCGCCTTCTTCACCAGCGTTAGGATTTGCTTTAACGTGCTTTTTAACCACGTTGATATTTTCAACAAGGAATCTTTCACCGCCATCAACAACGGAAAGGATAACACCTCGTTTACCTTTATCTTTACCTGCGATGACTATGATTTCATCGCCTTTTTTTAACTTATTCATAATGGCTTTCTCTTAAATGCGCTTTTTAAAGTACCTCAGGAGCTAAGGAGATGATTTTCATGAAATTTTCTCCACGTAACTCTCTGGTAATAGGACCAAAAACACGAGTTCCAATTGGTTGAAGCTGACCATTTAGCAATACAACCGCATTTTCATCAAATCGGATAGCTGAACCGTCTGCTCTTCTAACGCCTTTCTTTGTCCGTACTATAACAGCATTTAGGACATCACCTTTCTTCACTTTGCCACGAGGAATAGCATCTTTAATAGAAACTTTAATGACATCCCCAATGCCAGCATAACGGCGACGTGAGCCACCTAAAACCTTAATACACATGACACGACGTGCACCGCTGTTATCAGCCACATCGAGCACTGTTTGCATCTGAATCATGCTTCACCCCAAATTCGATATTCACGAGCTCTTTTTGAGCTCGCCAATATTATCATGTTTAATTAAAAATAAAAGCTTAAAAGAACGCTTTTAGATTATTTACTGTTCTTCTTGCTTAATAACCTCAACCAAGGACCATCTTTTGGTTTTGGATAGTGGGCGGGTTTGCTGAATCTTAACAAGGTCACCAATTTGGCAAGCATTGTCTTCATCGTGAGCATAAACCTTGGTAGAACGTGTGATGTATTTGCCATACAACGCATGTTTCACTTTGTATTTATTTTCAACAACAATGGTTTTATCCATTTTGTTGCTAACAACCGTACCAACCATTGTTTTTTTAGCTTTTTGCTCGATTTTTTGTTCAGTCATATTATTTAACCTTTCTCATTTAATATGGTTTTGATACGAGCAATGCTACGTCTAACCTTTTTGAAAAGATTAGATTTAGGTGGCTGACCAGCACCTTTTTGCATACGCAAATTGAATTGCTCTTTTAGCAATGCGAGCATTTCTGTTTGAAGCTCTTCTGCGCTTTTGTTACGTAATTCAGTAGCTTTCATTACATTATCGTCCGCTTAACAAATACAGTTTTAACAGGCAATTTAGCAGCGGCTAAAGTTAGCGCTTCTCTTGCTAATTGTTCTGGCACACCTTCAATTTCAAACATAACGCGACCTGGCTGTACCAGTGCCACCCAGTACTCAACGTTACCCTTACCAGAACCCATTCTAACTTCTAATGGTTTCTTGGTAATTGGCTTGTCTGGAAATAATCTAATCCAAACTTTACCACCACGTTTAATGTGACGTGACATAGCACGACGTGCCGCTTCAATTTGACGAGCGGTAATCTGCCCTATATCTAAACACTTTAAGCCAAACTCGCCGAAGCTAACTTCTGCACCGCGAGTCGCAACACCACGATTGCGGCCTTTAAATTGTTTACGATATTTTGTTCTTTTTGGCTGCAACATGGATTACTTCTCCCCTTTTGCCGTTTTCTCGGTGGTAGCCTCTGGAGCCGCTTTATCGCCCAAGATTTCACCTTTGAAAATCCAAACTTTAACGCCAATAATACCGTAAGTCGTTAATGCTTCAGCATGTGCATAATCAATATCAGCACGGAAGGTATGTAGTGGAACGCGACCTTCACGATACCATTCAGTACGAGCAATCTCAGCACCGCCTAAACGACCACTAATACTGATTTTGATGCCTAACGCACCAGAACGCATTGCTGAGGTCACAGCACGCTTCATAGCACGTCTGAACATAATTCTACGCACTAGCTGTTGAGCAACAGATTCAGCAACTAATTTAGCATCTAACTCTGGCTTACGTACTTCTTCGATAGTGACGTGTACAGGTACATTCACAATCTTGCTAACTTCATCACGAATGGTTTCAACGTCACGACCGCTTTTACCAATGATTACGCCTGGTCTTGCGGTATGCACAGTCACTCGAGCATTCTTAGCTGGGCGCTCAATCTGGATGTGGCTAACACCCGCTTGCGCTAGTTTTTTTGATAAATGTGCTCTTACTTTCAAATCAGCATGCAAGGTATCAGAGAATTCTTTCGCAGAGGAATACCATCTGGATGCCCAATCTTTAACAATACCTAAGCGTATGCCTATAGGATTAACCTTCTGACCCATTAGCTATCACTCCCGTCAGATAAAACAACTGTAATATGGCAGGTTGGTTTCAATACTCTAGATCCTCTGCCTTTTGCTCTTGCGTGCATACGTTTAAAAGTAGGGCCTTGGTCTGCGTAAACCTGAGCCACTTTTAATTCGTCAATATCTGCACCGTGGTTGTGTTCAGCATTAGCAATCGCTGAATCCAACACTTTCTTTAGTACAGCTGCTGCTTTCTTAGGGCTGAACTTAAGGATATTTAATGCACGATCAATCGGTAAACCGCGAATTTGATCGCAAACAAGACGGCACTTTTGCGGTGACAGTCTTGTAAATTTTAATTTTGCTGCAACTTCCATTCTTTTAAGCCTCTATAATGATCTATGCTGTTTTCTTATCGCCAGAATGCCCGCGGAATGTACGCGTTGGAGCAAACTCACCTAGTTTATAACCAACCATATTCTCGGTGACATGCACAGGCACATGGATACGGCCATTATGCACCGCAATGGTTAAACCTACCATTTCTGGCAAAATCATGGATCTTCTGGACCAAGTTTTGATTGGTCGTCTGTCATTAGTTGCAACAGCTTTATCAACCTTTTTGATCAGGTGGCCGTCTACATATGGACCTTTTTTAATTGAACGTGGCACGCTCTCTACCTCACTAATAAGTTAATTATTTACTGCTGCTTGCTCTGCGAACAATAAACTTCGCTGTGCGCTTGTTACGACGAGTCTTGTAACCCTTCGTTGGCACACCCCATGGCGTAACAGGATGGCGACCACCCTTAGTCCTACCTTCACCACCACCGTGCGGGTGATCAACTGGGTTCATCGTCGTACCTCTGACGGTTGGACGAATACCGCGATGGCGGCTCGCACCAGCTTTACCTAAAGTTCTTAGGTTATGCTCAGAGTTTCCAACTTCACCGATTACCGCACGACATTCTGACAATACTTTACGCATTTCGCCAGATCGTAAACGCAAAGTAGCATAAGCACCTTCACGAGCGATTAACTGAACAGACGCACCTGCGCTACGTGCAATTTTTGCACCGCCGCCTGGTTGCATTTCCACACAGTGAATAGTAGTACCAACAGGGATATTAGCTAAAGGTAAGCAGTTGCCCGCTTTAATGGCTGAATTTCTACCTGATTCAAGAACATCACCTGCTTTTACATTTGCAGGAGCGATAATGTAACGTCTTTCGCCGTCTGCATATAATAAAAGTGCAATAAATGCGCTTCTATTTGGGTCGTATTCCAAACGCTCCACCTTAGCTGGAATACCATCTTTTGTCCGCTTAAAATCAATTAAACGATAGTGTTGCTTATGACCGCCACCTATATGTCTGGTAGTAATACGACCATTATTGTTACGTCCACCAGTTCTAGACTGGCTAACTAACAATGGAGCGTAAGGCTTACCTTTATGTAGGTCTTTATTGACAACCTTTACTGCGAAACGTTGTCCTGGCGATGTTGGTGAAAGCTTAACAGTTGCCATATTATCCTCAATATAATCTATTTCTCACCCTAGGTGAGTTGTTAAAACCGCGCTATTATAATACGAAAAACGCTGAGAGCAACCGATGAGCGCATTTTCTTATATAACTTATTGCGCTCCGACGATTTCTAGTTTCTGATCAGCTTGTAGGCTAACATAAGCTTTTTTCCAGCCCTGTCTAACACCTTCCTTGCCACGAAACATTTTTTTCTTTGGCTTTACGCTAGTCACACGAACTTGTTTAACTTTAGAGTTAAATAAGAATTCAACCGCATCTTTGATTTCAGACTTGGTTGCATCGTTAATGACTTGAAAGACGTACTGGTTGTTTGCTTCAGCAGCAACCGACGCTTTCTCAGAGATATGAGGAGCCAAAATAATTTTCATTAGACGTTCTTGGTTCTTCATTGTAACAAGTCCTCTAGTTCTTTAATCGCAGCTTCAGTGATTACCACTTTATCAGCGCTAACTAATGCTACTGGATCTGTTGAGGTTGTTACGGTATCTCTTACATCAACTTTATACAGATTACGAGCAGCCAAATATAAGTTTTCATCAATTTCATCGGACACAATTAGAATACGACCTTCCAATTTCATGTCAGCAAATTTTTGAATCAATGCTTTTGTTTTAGGTGTTTCAAGCGCAAAACTATCAACTACCATTAAACGGTCTTGGCGAATTAATTCAGAAAGAATAGAGCGCAATGCACCTTGATACATCTTTCTATTTACTTTTTGCTTGAAAGATCTTGGTTTAGCAGCAAATGTTACACCACCAGTACGCCAAATAGGGCTACGGATAGTACCAGCACGTGCTCTACCTGTACCTTTTTGCTTAAATGGTTTAGCACCACCACCACTTACTTCAGCACGAGTCTTTTGTGCTTTAGTACCAGCGCGGCCAGCATTCATGTAAGCAGTAACGATCTGATGTATTAATGGCTCATTGAATTCGCAACCAAATACACCTTCAGATAATTGTACGGTTTTTTGAGAACCATTTAATTTTAATTCCATGGGTTACTCCTTATGCGCTCTTCTTAACGGCAGGGCGGATAATTACATACCCACTTGTTGCACCTGGGACGGCACCCCTGATCATAATTAAATTACGTTCTGCATCAACTTTCACAACTCGTTGAGTTTGAACAGTGCATTTAACGTCACCTAAGTGACCAGACATTTTTTTGCCCTTGAATACTTTACCAGGCGATTGTCTTTGACCAATAGATCCAGGAGCACGGTGAGAAAGAGAGTTACCATGACTGTTATCTTGACCACGGAAATTCCAGCGCTTGATTGCACCAGCATAACCTTTACCTTTGCTAGTACCAGTTACATCAACAAACTGGCCTTCTGCAAATTGACCTACAGTAATTTCGCCGCCTATTGTAAAGCTGCTTAACTCTTCTGCTGTTAATGCAAATTCCCACAAACCAGTACCTGGCTCAACACCCGCTTTTGCAAAGTGACCTGCTTCAGGCTTGGTTAATTTATTACGGTTAGCAACACCGGTTGTTACCTGGACAGCCTGATAACCATCGTTTTCTAACGTTTTGATTTGGGTTACACGATTAGGCAATACTTCTATCACTGTAACGGGAATAGCTCCGTCTTCAGTGAACAGCCTCGTCATACCACATTTTCTACCAACTAAACCTATTGTCATTTTTATCGCCTCACCTAGGCATAATTTTATCGATTAATCTTCTGCGTCTACGCTAATTTGAACATCTACACCAGCTGCTAAATCCAGCTTCATCAATGCATCAATTGTTTTATCTGTTGGACGATTAATGTCAACAACGCGCTTGTGAGTACGTAATTCGTACTGATCACGAGCATCTTTGTCGCCATTAGGCGCAACAGTTACGGTATAACGCTCTATACGGGTTGGCAGCGGAATAGGGCCGCGTACTTGCGCCCCTGTTCTTTTTGCCGTATCAACGATTTCTCTTGTTGACTTATCAATCAAACGGTGGTCAAAAGACTTTAACCGAATGCGAATTCTTTGACTTTTTCTTCCAATTGCCATGTTTTAATTACTCAACTATTTGATTTTACTCAATCACTTTCGCAACAACACCAGCACCTACGGTACGGCCACCT
>CAYZRM010000078.1:0-8070 GCA_964480845.1 uncultured Coxiellaceae bacterium
GTCGTATTCATACCTCTACTTGTACAGTTGCTATTTTGCCTGAGATGGAGGAGATCGATAGCATTGATATTAATCCTGCTGATTTGCGAGTCGATACTTTCCGCGCTTCTGGTGCAGGTGGGCAGCATGTCCAAAAAACAGATTCAGCTATTCGTATAACGCATATTCCAACGGGAACCGTTGTTGAGTGTCAAGATGAGCGTTCTCAGCACAAGAATCGTGCACGTGCTATGTCTTTGTTGAAAGCCAGAATTTTAGCGGCGGAGCAAGAAAAGCAGCATAAGCAGCAAGCTGAGGCGAGACGTAGTTTGGTTGGAACGGGAGATCGTTCTGAGCGCATTCGTACTTATAATTATCCTCAGGGTCGCATTACTGATCATCGTATTAATTTAACGTTATATCAATTAACTCAGATTATGGAAGGTGATTTGCAGCCTTTAGTTGATGCGCTAAGACAAGAATATAATGCTGATTTAATTGCAGCTTTGGGCGATTAATTGATAACGATACAGTCTCTCTTAAAGCAGGGTCAGGCATTGTTAGCAGCGAGTGATGTCAGGCCTCAGATTGATCATCCTCTTCTGGAGGCTGAGTTGCTATTGGCAGCTGTGTTAAATAAATCTCGTTCTTACTTTAGAGCTTGGCCTGATCAGCAAGTAACAGAAGCGGTGAAGGTGGAATTTCAGGCGCTTTTGTCGCGCCGTATACGAGGTGAACCTAGTGCTTATATTCTTGGGAAAAAAGAATTTTGGTCTTTAGAGTTGCAGGTCACGCCGGATACTTTAATTCCTCGACCTGATACGGAGTGTTTGGTTGAATCTGCATTGGCTCTGTTTGATGCTTCGGTTGGTGTTAAAGTGGCAGATCTTGGCACGGGTAGTGGTGCCATCGCGCTTGCAATAGCAAGTGAGCGCCCTGCTTGGCAGGTGACAGCGGTTGATATCAGTGATAAAGCGCTACGTGTGGCAGAGAAAAATGCACAGTCTTTACAGATTAAGAATGTTAGTTTTTATCAGGGATCTTGGTGTGCAGCATTGCCAGCAAATGATTACCAGTTGATTATTAGTAATCCACCTTATATTTCTGAGCAAGAGTGGCCAGAATATGCAGAGGGATTGTTGTGCGAGCCTAAGAGTGCATTGGTCTCAGGCCTGGATGGGCTTGATTCTATTCGTCAGATTATTTCTACGGCGCATGCCTACTTGAAGTGTGGCGGCTGTCTTATGATAGAGCATGGATTTTGGCAGGGGCAGCAGGTCAGAGAGCTGTTTGGTCAGGCAGGATACATTGGGGTTGTTTCTGTGTGCGATTTGGCCGGCCAGGAGCGATTTACCATGGGAAAATACACGTAAAGTGATTGTATTTAATGAAAATAAGCGATTATCCTACATCACTTAGTAAGGATTTATTGATATAAGCTCTTTTTGGAATAGCAAGCAAACTTGGACTACACTTAATCTCAGGGCAGGAGATATCATCATGGCAGCTAAAGACAAAGATATTTTAGAACCTAGCTTAGACGTATTGGGCATTGCTCCGTATAAACAAAAGAAGACGGAGGAATATATGGGGCCTGGTATGCAGGAGCACTTCCGATCCATCTTGATGGCGTTACGTCAGCGTCTCTTAGAGGGTGGCGATAAAATCGTAACGCATATGAAAGAAGACGCAATCAATTATCCAGATCCTAATGACCGTGCCAGCCAAGAAGAAGATTTTCGCTTGGAATTGCGCACCCGTGATAGGGAAAGAAAGTTATTAAAGAAAATTGAAGAGTCACTTGAGTTGATTCGAGAGAAAGACTACGGTTATTGTGAAGTATGTGGCGTTGAAATTGGCTTGCGTCGTTTGGAGGCAAGGCCTACCGCTACTTTGTGTATTGATTGTAAAACGTTAGATGAGATCAAAGAAAAACAACAGAAGCAGGAAGAGGAGTACTGATCTACATTGACGTACCACTTGGTATTCTTCCTCCCTGTGGGTAAAGTGAATATGTTGTGTGCGTATCAATTCCCGCTTTTGCGGGAATGGCGCCATGACTAACTTAGAAAGAAAAATGATTCATGTAATGACGGCCAATCTCTGAGCTACTATTCCTAAACAAAGCAACATGTTATGCTGATGGGCTGAATGTTGAGGGAGTAAACAATGGCAGGTCCAGCTCCGCAAGGTAACCAAAATGACAATTCCGCTAGTATTATCTGGGTAGTGGCTGCTGTTTTTGCCTTTATTCTCGGTGTCTGGTATGCGTTTGGTCCACAACTAGCTGCTCTTTATTTGCGTTTCAAGCTTGTCGAAATCAACCTGTTTAGCTGGTACGATCCAGCCCATGCAGCAAATTTAAAATATCAAATTCAATCAGCGCTTGCTTCAGGGCGTAAATTAGAATTTGGCCAAATTGCAACCTTGGGCGGCGGTGTTGGTCAAGTGCTGCGTTATCCTATCGTCGCTATTATGGTGGTGTTGGCTTTTGTCGTTTATTTTGGTAATACCACGCGCGTGTATAAACGAACTTACAATATGAAAGATTTGGCCAATTTAGAAAAATCTAACTGGCCGCAAATTACACCGGTCACCAATCTGAATTTACTAAAAACAGACATTGATACTGGTCCGTGGGCAATGGCTATGACGCCCATACAATTTTGTAAGCGCTTTGGATTGCTGCAGGAGGTTCGTCCTGAGCGGCGTGAGGGTATGAACCGTCGTGACTGGGATCGCGTAGATGTTGTACTTATAAAGGGCGAGGCTAATAAAGTATTTGCCTTACAATTGGGCCCAATCTGGCCTGGTGCTAAGCGTTTACCTCCTCATATTAAGGCATTATTTGCAGCTTTTGCGGCACGTATTAATGCCGATAGTAAGTCAGCAGCAAATTTGTTGGCACAAATTGCCATTTCATCGACTGGTAAAATGAATTTTGATGGTGTTGATGCGCTGTTAGCTAAATATGAAAACTCGAAAGCTGTTCAACGAATAGTTGCTAATCATGCTTATGTTACTACCGTAATGGCTTCTATGTTGGCAGGAGCAAGAGATGATGGTGTACAGGCATCAGCAGACTTTCTTTGGTTGAAACCATTGGACCGTCGATTATGGTATACGCTTAATACAGTGGGTAGGCAAACTCCGTTCCCGGAGGTGGCTGGTGTGTTTGCACATTGGATAGCAGAAAAACAAGCGGGTCAAAAGTTGATTGTGCCTGTCGTTGATGAGGCAACAAAGGCATTAGAGATTGCGTTGAAGGAAGTTATTTATCGTCCTGAAGAAGCCAATTAGCGGGTGAGGTGGCAGTATGCGCGGTTTAGATGAACAACATGAATTATCTCCACAGCTTTTGCTGAGAGATACGCGTACCTTAGGCATGAAGGTGGTTGATTTTTTCAAAGATCCCGTCAACAGTGCATGTTTAATGGTGTTTTTTGCAGGCGCTTCGTTTTTCTTTCCTGCAGCAACAGAGTTGTTTGGTATTGCTGGTGTATTAGCATTTACCTATGCTTATACACGTAAAGCAACGCTGCCTTTTCGTATGCCTCAGCGCTCGCAAGCAAGTGATTATAATGACCCCTTGCCAGGCACTAATAAACCTAGGAAAGCGAGAGGGATTTCTTTCTTTGGTAATCGCAAGTCTGACAATGATGAGCTGTGGTTTAACAACGATGATATGCGTACTCACGTATTGATTTTTGGTTCAACGGGTAGTGGTAAAACAGTTGCTTTGACTTCACTTTCATATAATGCCCTATTGCAAGGCAGTGGCTTCTTGTATGTTGATGGTAAAGGTGATAACTCACTTTTTGCTAGCGTTTTTTCCATGTGCCGTACTATGGGGCGTGAAGACGACTTGTTGCTCATTAACTTTATGACCGGTGCGAGAGACGTTGTTGGTGCCCAAGAAAAACGCCTATCTAATACGATGAATCCGTTCTGTAGTGGCTCTTCCAGTATGTTGTCTCAGTTGGTTGTTAGTTTGATGGATTCGGGTAGCCAGAGTTCTGATGGTGATATGTGGAAAGGCCGTGCTATCGTGTTTGTTGAAGCGCTTATGAAAGTCCTGGTCTACATGCGGGATAAGGGTAAGATTTTATTAGACGCAAATGCTATTCGTAACTATTTCGAACTTCAGCGCTTGGAAGCAATCGCAATGGATTACATGTTTCCTCGTGATAATCAGGAGCCTGTGAGTTTATCTGATGCACCTGATGTTATTTTAGAACCAATTAAGAACTACCTGAAAACACTACCAGGTTACGATCCTAGTAAGAAAGGTAAGCAAGGTTCAACTGTATTGGAGCAGCATGGCTTTATTACTATGCAGTTAACTAAGATCTTCGGTTCGCTTGCTGATACTTATGGCCATATTATCCGCGTCAATTTGGCTGAAGTGGATTTAAAAGATGTTGTATTGAATAGACGTATCTTGGTCGTGTTGTTGCCTGCTCTTGAAAAATCACCAGATGAGTTATCTAACTTAGGTAAGGTGATTATTGCATCGTTAAAGGCGATGATGGCAGCTGGTTTGGGCGACTCTGTGGAAGGTACTTATCGTGAAGTAATTACCCGCAAACCGACTAATGCACCTACTCCTTATATGTGTATTCTCGATGAATATGGTTATTATGCTGTAAAAGGCTTTGCTGTTGTGCCTGCACAGGCACGTTCTTTAGGGTTTTCTGTTATTTTTGCAGGCCAAGATTTGCCGGCATTTCAAAAAGCTTCTAAGGAAGAAGCTGCTTCTATTGGTGCAAACACTAACATTAAAATTTGTATGAAATTAGAAGATCCATTAGAAACCTGGGAGTTTTTCCAAAAAACAGCGGGTGAATCTTATGTCACTAAGGTTGATTCCTTCCAGACAAACGCGGGCAGTTTGTTGAATAACTATATGGATAGCCGCAGTGCATCTTCTGAGAAAAGGCAGCGTATTGATTTGCTAGATTTAAAAGAGCAGCGTGAAGGTGAAGCACATATTTTCTTTAAATCTAAAATTATTCGCGCCAGAATGTTTTATGCTAATCCTTCTAATCCTGAGAGAATGCGTATTAATCAGTTCTTAAAGGTTGAGCCACCATTAGATCGTTTATTGAATGATTTAGAAGAGCGTTTAATGCATCTTAAAACGATCAACGTTAGCGAGTCTGTTTTTAAATCTGAGCCTGAGGAAGGTGAGGAGATAGGTGTTATTAGTGAGTTGTTAGCAGCAGAAGAAACTGTCTCGCCTATCGAGCGTTCATTATCCGTATTAATGGCTTATCAAAAACGCTTTGAGGTTGAAGTTGTGGAAGAGTCTGAAGAAGATGGTATGGACTTGTTCAATTCGGCAGATTCTCTATTCGGTGCATCAGAACTTAATATATTTACTAGGGTTCAGCTTGGCGACTATGTCAAAGATTTAATTGGTAGGGCTGAGTGGGGTGATTTCAGCAAGCCATTAGTTAGTCGTGCAGAAGCTAAGGAAGGGTTGGAGATTGTGGAGAGATTGCTTGGTCGATCGCCAGCCCAGGTTGGTGGTATTGCTAATGAAATTATAAGAGATTTAAGTTCGACAACTAGCTATCCGCCGGAAGTAGACAGTGTCTTATTGCCTAGCGAAGAAGTTGTGGCTATTGGCCAAGAGTTATGTGATTATGTTGAATCACTTAAAGAGTCAGGGTCAGCAGAGGAAGATTTTTTCTAGCAAAGGAGTGAGTGCGACAACATGCGTTCTGTCTTCTTGATTTGCCTTTCTATTATGTTAGCAGGTTGTGCTTCTTCGGCAGTGCAAAGAGATGCTGCTTCTAATATCGATTTAGGTGTGCACAATGCTAAGCAGCTTGTTAATGGTGATTCTGATCTATCAGATGCCTATCAAAATGCCAGTCAAGCAACAAAGGGTGCTTTAATTGGCGGTGCATCAGGTGCTGTGACAGGTGCAGTTTATTCTTCTAGTATTGGTATTATACCTGGGTTGGCGGTTGGTGCTATTTTAGGTGGTAGCTATGGCGCCTATATTGATGCTAATACTACCTTGCGAGATAAATTGGAGAATAGGGGTGCTAATATAATCGTCCTAGGCGATCATATTATGATTGTGATTCCATCGGCTCGTATATTTGATGCTTATTCTTCTACTATCAAGCCTCGTGCTTATTCTACTTTGGACTTGTTGGCAAGTTACGTAAATTCTTTTACCAAGATGCTGGTTAAAATAGCAGTTTATACTGACGATACCGGCAGTAATCAGGTTGATATGGCTTTATCTAATCAGCAAGCGCAGCAATTAGAGAGATATTTAGTTAAGACGGGTATAGATGCGCGTGTTCTATATGCAACAGGGTTAGGTGGGACGCATTTGGTAACAACTAATTGCCAGGCATGGGACAATGATAATTATCGCATTGAGGTAACATTAGAAAAATTGATTGTGTAAGGGTGGATGATGATAGGTGCAAGACATGAAATTGCTAGGCTACAAAGTGATTTCTATCGTGATCAATTCAGGAAAATACTACATTGGCTAGTAATGTCGTTAATTATTATTTTTCTATTGATAGGCGCTATTATTTATAAAATATTAGATCGCCCGCCTCAGGGGTACTATGCAAATACCACAAATGGCAAGATTTTGCCAATGCCTAAGCGGATCACAGGGAACTTTTAGGTGAAAATATAATGGCCTTGGAAGCAGTAAAAGAAAAATACATTCCACGTAATAATGATTTTTATCGTCGTTATTATCATTATTTTATTTATGGCTTAATGGGCATGATTGTTTTGTTGGGCATGACAATTGGATTTGTCCTATTCCAATTGTACCACCGACCACTACCCGCATTTGTTGCCAAGCAACCTGATAATAAATTGATGCAATTAAGGCCATATAGCGAGCCTAATTTATTGCCAGATACTATCTTGCGCTGGGCTAGTAAGGCTGCAACAACAGCCTATACTTTTGATTTTGTGAATTATAATCAGCAAATAACAGCGGTGAGGCCTTATTTTACAGCTGCTGGCTGGAATGATTTTCAAGGGTCAATTAGTCGAGTTGTCTCCTCTATTGTTCAAGATCAGCTATTTGTGAGCGGTGTTGTTGCGGGGATACCTGTTATTTCAAATCAGGGTCCATTACCAGATAAGGGCTATACTTGGCGGGTGCAAATACCTTTCTTGGTGACGTATCAAAGTGCTAATACGACTAATAAGCGTAATTATTATGTAATTATCACTATTGTGCATGTTCCAACATCGCAAAATCCGCAAGGAATAGGCATAGATCAATTTGTAATGGTGTGAAAATGAATACACAAGATCCTATGATTGCAATTTTTGAACGCAATAGTTTCTATCGCCGACAATATTTGTTGGCTTTAGGTGCTTTTGCACTGAGTGTAGTGGTGATTGTTCTGCTAATTTCAGTTTATATTTATTTACGTAAAAATCCTACTCAGCCTATTTATTTTGCAACAGATGGTGTTGGTCGTTTAATTGAGGTTATTCCCGTTGAGCGTCCCAATATGACAAACGATGATGTATCGGCTTGGACAATAGAGGCAGTTCAGAGTGCCTTATCTTATGACTATGTGAATTATAGAAGGCAATTGCAGGAAGCTGAAAAATATTTCACTTCATATGGCTGGCGCAATTACATGACGGCGCTTAAAGCAAATAATAATTTATTAGCCTTGAATCAACGTAAGATGGTTGTGACAGCAAGAGTAATTGAGGCACCAAAATTGATTGCTCAAGGGATTTTAAGTGGTGCTTATGCCTGGAAATATGAAATGTCACTATTAATGACATATTCATTGCCACCCTTTGATGAAAAATCACGTTTCTATAATCCTGTCAGTGCCACGGTGATAGTACAAAGGCAAGAGATTTTAAAAGGTTATAAGGGGTTAGGTGTGGTTCAAATGATTGCAAATATTGTAACAACGAATGGTGGTAATCAGCCGAAAGAAATTACAAGAACGCCTGGAGAATCTTCATAGACACCCTCATTGATAAAAATATCAGGAATTCCCGCCAACCTCGTCGTCCCCTGCGAAGGCGGGGGATCCAGCTTGGTATTGCCTGCCTGGATCCCGCGGA
>CAYZRM010000079.1:0-8050 GCA_964480845.1 uncultured Coxiellaceae bacterium
GCTATGGGCGTTAGCTTAGCATTAGATGATTTTGGCGTAGGATACTCATCATTAAGCCGCTTAAAAGATTTGCCTTTTACAGCACTAAAACTAGATAAGACATTTATTGATAATATCGCTAATGAAAAAATTGCAGAAAAAATTGTGAAAGCAATTATTGGGTTAGGCAATGATTTGAATATGACTATCATTGCTGAAGGCATAGAATCTGAAAAGCAATTAGAAATTTTAAGCAAACATCACTGCCATGTGGGGCAAGGATTCTATTTTGAAGGTAGTAATTTTGATTATTACGAAATGACAGACTTTTTAAAACGCCACCATCATTAACTATCTCCTTGTAATGATTAATAAATCCCCATGAATTTGCCCCTTTCTCCATAAAAGAGCTATAATTAACAATTGAAGCTTATCAAAAAACACAAAGGAGTGTTGCAATGGAAAAGAATCAAAATTATGTAAAAGATTTCAAACGCCCTGATATTGATTTGCGTGATGATTTAAGAAATATTAAAGAATCCATTAGCCAAACCGCCACCCATGCCAAAGAAAAAGCCAGTGATGTGCTTGGACATTCGTTGAAAGGTGCTAAAGAAAAAAGCGCTGAGATTCAAGAAAATGTCGTAAGCTATGTAAAATCTAACCCTGTTAAATCTGTTGGTATAGCTGCATTGGTAGGCTTTGTTGCGGCATTAATCATACGTAAATAAGCTTTATTTCTTCGTTTTTGCCGAGGTATTTCATGGATGAAGATAAAAAAATAGGGATGATAGAGATTATTACCAACCTCTCTTCCACCGCGGTAAAAACGACGAAAGATATCACAGCACTAGCGAAGGCTGAAACTGAATGGTCGGTCAGGCATATTTTGGCAATTATCTTTTTATCTAGTCTATTCCGCTCTTTCCTGATGTTTACCTGGATTTGCATTTGTGGACTTTTTATTGCTTTGTTACAAGCTAAAAATTACTCCTTGCTACATGCCATGCTAATTATTACTGGAGCAAATTTTATTTTGTCTGCAGCAATCGGGTTGTATTTATTAAAACTAAAAAATGAACTTGCTTTTTTACCTGCCACCAGAAGGCAAATAAAAGCGATTTTTAGCCGCAAGGATGCTATTCATGAATAGTCTTAAAAAAAGAATATCTAAGCTAGAATCAAATATCATCAAAGATAGAGAATGCTTTCTTGAACAGACAACTATTCTTTACCAAGAAATTTCCGGTATAAAAGAAGAAGTTTATGTCGCTAGTATTTTATTCGCAGGCATCTCATTTGGATTTGCTACTGGAATAGGAAAAGGATCTATTATTAAGAGATTAACGCGATCAGCTATGCTTTTATTAAATGTTGCTAACGTTACAAAACGCTTCATAGTTTAATATTTAATACTGATAATTTCCAAATACTCTATTCCTGTGGGAGAACATAATTTCACTTCATCACCCACCTCTGCCTTCAGCAGTACCTTAGCTAACGGTGAGATCCAGCTGATTTTTCCCTTGGATAAATTAGCCTCATCTATACCAACTATCTTGATAGCATGTTCAGACCCATCTTTTTTAGCATAAACAACAGTTGCTCCAAAAAACACCTTCATAAGCTGTTGCTGATCTTTGCTATCAACCACTAATGCATTTTCTAATTGCTTAGTCAAATAGCGTACGCGCTTATCAATCTCTCTTAATCTTCTTTTTCCATAAATATAGTCACCGTTTTCAGAGCGATCGCCATTTCCAGCTGCCCAGCGAACTACCTCTACTATTTTTGGTCTCTCCTCAGTAAGCAATTGCCGATATTCATCCTGCAATGCATCGTAACCCTCGCGAGTAACGTAATTTTTTTTAACATTATTCATACTACAACCATTTACGATATTTAAAGTATTTATAAGGCAACCAGGCTGCAAATATTATCATGCAAATCGCAAAAATATAACCGTATTTCCAGGATAACTCAGGCATCACTCTAAAGTTCATCCCATAGATACTAGCAACCAACGTAGGGGGAAGGAAGATAACGGCAGCAACAGAAAATATTTTAATAATTTTATTCTGCTCAATACTCACCATGCCTAAGGTAGCATCTAATAAAAAACTAATCTTAGATGAAATATAATTAGCATGATCACTGAGCGAATGAATATCTTTCGAAACCACACTGACTCTAGCTCTGTTGTCTTCATCATAATTTCTTTGATGTATCCCCTTTTCAAAAAAGGCAACTAATCTATTAAAAGTAACCAAGCTTTCCCTTGCGTTTGTATTGAGATATGAATTTGCTGCGATAGAATGTAACATTTCTTTATAATCAAGCTTATTGCTTTCATCTACCTGGTCATTAAAAATTGTTTTTGAATAGAGATCTAAACGATAGTTAATTAATTCTAGCGTGTCAGCTAAACGATCAACGGTTGCTTCTAATAATTCAATTAATAAACAAACAGGATTTAAATCTTCTTTATCCATTTTTCTCAAATGAGAAATAATCATTTTAAACGCTTGAGGCTCAATATAACGTATCGTAATCAAACGTTGCGAAGTTAAAATAAAGGTAACAGGATCATGCTGCGGGTTTTCAGAGCCTGATTGCGCCACCATACTACCCGTCATAAAGAGATCCCCATTTTCTTTATAAAGACGGCTGGAGATTTCAATTTCAACCATTTCTTCTCGGGTTGGTATTTCTAGGTGCAAATGATCTTCAATTAAGCGATTTTCTTCTTTTGTAGGAGATAGTAAGTCTACCCATAGTGCTTCTTTGATCAGCCCATAGTTATCTTGGGTAATGATGTGCGATTCTATTTTATTGCGATTAATATAAACCGTAATCATGAGCAACCCTGCTTTTTGTTATCCTCTCCGTATTTTATCATAAAAAACAATAGAGTATACCTTTTCATACATCCACTCTAATGCGATAATCATACTAAATAAGGAGAAAATTATGGAAAAAGTTGCATTTATCACAGGCGCTAATCGTGGGCTGGGCTTAGGAACAGCATTGGAATTAGCTAAAAAAGGTGTGCATGTAATCATAGGAGCCAGAGACCAGAAAAAATGCGATGATACACTTGCTATCTTCTCTGAAAATCATTTAAAAGCAGATGCATTTATCTTTGATATTAACCAATTAGATAACCATGTTAAATTATACGATTATCTGGAAAAACAATACGGTAAATTAGATATCTTGGTTAATAATGCAGGCATCATGCTTGATAAAACCAATCATGCCAGTGAGACCTCTTTAGAAATCCTAAGAGAAACGTTTGATACTAACTTTTTTAACGTTATTGCATTAACACAAACATTATTACCCTTGATAAAAAAATCATCGGCTGGCCGCATTGTCAATTTGTCTAGTATTCTTGCTTCACTAACTTTGCACCGAGACCCACACTCCTCTATCTATGAATCAAAACGATTCGCTTATAACGCATCTAAAACAGCGCTGAATGCTTTTACAGTACACTTAGCACACGAATTAAAAAATACGACTATCAAAGTTAATTCAGCTCACCCAGGCTGGGTAAAAACAGATATGGGCGGGATCGATGCACCACTAGCATTATCTGAAGGCATAAAAACTAGCGTGGAATTAGCCCTCCTAGAACAAGATGGCCCTACAGGTTCATTCATACATATGGGCGAAACCTTGCCTTGGTAACCAATCCAAGGCAAGAACATTATTAAGGCGTATAACAAAATTTTCTGTGTTAGTCAGAAAGTTTTGTTAGGAGAGTTCTGGAAATAGATAGTCATCAGATGTGAACATTTGCTCATGATACGATTTAGCAATAAAGGTTATATAAGCGACTAGGCGCTCATCCTGTGTACGATTAGCCGAATCCTTACACAAAATACGTCCATCAAAAATACTAACATCACCTGGTGCCAATAAAGGTGAGTAAACCTGCTGATCTTGGATATCCACCCTAGCTGCTTGATGTGTCCCTTTAATAAACTGAGTAGGTCCATTATTAGGGGTGATCTGTACCAAAGGAATTAATACTGTAAAATAATATGGCGATAAATCAATATCTTGACTACTTAGATCATGATTACCTGCGCTATTAACAGCAGGACAAACATTGCGGTGCCAATTAGTTGGAGCGCAGCCACCCAATGCTGGAATAGCCCCCCAATAATGATGGAAATCCACCCCTGGAGACAGCTGTTTAATAACACTAGTAATAGGCTCAGCTATCTTATCAAACACCGAAGAATGAAAACCGCAGCGGTAATCTAGCTGACCCAGCTCTCTTTCGACAATATCGGTATAAGCTCTTAGTGGTCTAGGCATCGTAGAGATCTTTGCCAAAATAATCTGGCGAATACGATCTACCTCCCCACTAATGCTATCTAACTGTTTGTTAGATAATAATTTTCTTAGAACAATCACCCCATCCTTATCGAATGCATCAAAGCAATTTACCTGGGTCTTTTCTATTATAAATGTACTTTCCATGACCCTCTCCTGATGATTTTTATCCATTTTATTTATTATCAGATAATTTAGATAAACTGAGTATTAGGAGTTATACTCAATCAAATTCGGCGAATGAACAGGCGATAGAATGAGCTCTCTACAAAAAAAGCTACAAACCCCACTGGGAGATATTTATATTGTGGCATCGGCCCAAGGCCTAACTCAATTAAGTTGGGAAAAGCATAGCATACCCATGATGGCCGATAGCGAAAAAAAACCTGCAACCCTGATATTAAATGAAACTGAAAAGCAGCTATACGAATACCTTGCAGGCGAACGTAAAGTATTTGAGCTACCCATTTATGTGAATGGGACTGATTTTCAACAGCAAGTCTGGGCCAGCTTAATGCGCATCCCTTATGGCAAGACCTGGTCATATAAAGAACTTGCCAAATCAATCAACAATCAAAATGCATGTCGCGCTGTTGGAACAGCCAATGGCCGCAATCCACTCGCTATTATCATCCCCTGCCACCGAGTGATTAATGCTAATGGTAGCCTGGGTGGTTACTCCAGCGGATTACCACGCAAAATAGCATTATTAACACTGGAAGGCGCACCAACTGAAACTACCCATCGTTAATGTTGGCCTAATAATTTAACCCCGCGCACTTGATCTCGCCCCGAAAAACGAACACCCAGCTAAGCGACCATTTGCGCTTCAAAATATACTGGACTCAAATAGCCAAGTCCAGAGTGAAGGTGTTTCCGATTGTAGTACACATCAATATATTCAAACACGTGATTTTTTGCTCCAGGCGGCCTGCCACATCGCCAGATAGCCATCAGTAGCGCATCGATTGACACGAATACTTTGCAACGCTAATCGCTTTGCGATGCACTTGGCACCAGATCTTTCTTTTCCTTCATCAAAAATAGACTTTATTTTAGCAGCTAAAATCGCATTTTCTTGTACTCGTTTTAATAGCGGCCGATTACGCCAATCATAACAACCTCTTGATGATACTGACAGCAGCCTACACATCATTCTCACTGAAAAATGATTAATATTTCCCTTGATCATGGCGTACCTCACTTTGATTCTTTTGTGAAGTACGCGGCCACTTTTTTAAGAAGGAATTTTCCTCCTCTAGTCGATCAACCTCACGTTTGAGCCTTGCCATTTCAGCCTGCTGAAGCTTTTGATACTCTAGCGGCGCGCCACCTTGCTTTTGTTTGGCCCGCCATGAGTACAGCAGTGATTCTGATATACCTAGGTCTTTAGCCGTTTGTGCCACACCTTCCTTTTCAGCTCGTTCTAGGGCTTGATCTTTAAATTGGGGGCTATATTTTTGCTGTTATCTGACCAATCTATACATGTTTAATTTGTAAAAAGTGTTTTTAATAATACGCAATTGTTATTGGGTGATTTGTGTGTAACATGACCTTTAGTTATTAAATCTGAATTAACTGATTTTTACATTTAAATTGGGTGGAAAAATAATGAGATTAATTATATTGTTAGCAACATTACTGGCATCAACCACAAGCATGGCTAGTAGAGGGGATATTATTGTTAATCATAAGGTGTATGGGAAAAATCATAATGTGGCAGTATTCCACTATAAAATCTGTTCTGTCGATGAGGTAAATTGCTTCAATACGTTAGCTGATTCTTTAGGGCCTGCCAGTGATCGCAGCATAAGTGGTGGCAATCGTGATAATCAGAAACTAATTATTACTGACATTTCAGTTTATTCTGGGAGTAAATTAATTGCTCAGACAGATCAGCCTTGCGAAGCACGCTTCGAAAAAGATAATGAACGCCGAATAACAATTACCTCCGGGGATCGTGGTGTGTCTTGTCATGATTCAACAGGCACCTGGCCAGGTTCTCCTGTATAGCATTTAAGTATAAATACTGCCATAAGAAGAAAGGCTATTTAGATTGAGCTCGCCCCTAAAAAGAGTATGTAAATAATTCTGTGTAAACGACCACAGCAACATTTCTAAACCCTGCCTTCAAATTCAATCGTGAATCTAGCGAGGGCAGGTTTCCAATCACGGATTGGCATTGTCCACTTCTTAGATATTTTCTGCAAGGATAAATAAATTTGCTTGAAGGCTGCCTCATCAGAAGGGAATACCCGCTTGTTTTTAATAACCTTTCTCAGCGTCATGTTCAATGACTCAATCGCATTAGTGGTATAAATAACCTTGCGAATCTCAGGTGGGTAACCAAAAAAGGGAATAACATTCTCCCAGTGACGCAGCCAAACTTGGCTAACGGTTGGATATTGAGCATCCCATTTTTCTGCAAAGGAAGTCAGCGCTATCTCAGCTTCGTCTTGGGTAGTAGCACCATACACTAGCTTCAAGTCGGCCGCTAAGGCTTTGCGGTCTTTCCAGCTCACGTAGCGCAGCGATTGGCGAATGAGATGTACAATGCAGAGCTGGACTTTTGCGTGTGGGTAAACAGCCCCTATGGCCGCAGGAAACCCAGTCAACCCATCGCAGCAGCAAATTAATACATCTTGCACCCCGCGGTTCTTTAATTCTGTTAAAACAGAAAGCCAAAATTTTGCGCCTTCTGTCGTATGGCACCACATGCCAAGTAGCTCTTTCTCGCCTTCCATATTGACACCCAAAGCAAGATGAATAGCCTTGTTGATAATCTGTTTATCCATGCGAATTTTAACAACGATGGCATCAAAATAAATGATGGGATAGGTCATATCCAATGGCCTTGATTGCCACATCTTCACTTCGTCTATCACGGCATCTGTCACTTGGGATATAAGGGTGGGTGATACTTACACGCCGTATAAATCTTCTAGCTGGCCCTGAATATCACGCGTTGTCATGCCACGTGCATACATGGATAGGATCTTTTCATCAAAGCCATCAAAGCGCTTTTGGCGCTTCTCTATGAATTGAGGCTCAAAGGTGCTTTGACGGTCGCGAGGAACTGCTATCTCTGTCTCGCCGAAGGTACCTTTAATGGTCTTTGAGGTGTTTCCATTGCGAGAATTACCGCTGTTTTTACCTTTGGAGTCGTGCTTTTCATAGCCAAGATGGTTGCTGAGCTCTGCCTGCAAGGCTCGCTCCGTGATAGCTTTAACAAACTGCTTCAATACGCCATTTTCGCCAAATAAATCTTCTGGCGTTTTGATCTTTTTCATTAAATCGTCTAACATCTCTGGGTTGATGGTCATAGCTTTAGTTTCCTTAAGTCATATTAAGTTACTTTACGCTATGGCCATTTACACAGATAGGTTTACATACTCCAACCCTGTTCTTGCTGCATGTTTCGCCTTGGTCTTTTAATTCATCTGTTAATCTGGGAGCGCCATAACGATGATGGTGTTTTTCAAATAGAGAAATAATTTTTTCATCTAATAATTTATTTGAAAGATCGCGCTTACTTGGCATACGTTTTAAAAAAGCGTAATAACCACTACGTTCAATGGATAACATTTCACACATCCTTTTAATACTAAAATTAGCTTTATGATTTTTTATAAATTCATACTTTACTTCTGGTGCTGAGCAAAGTATGCGGCCTTGGGTTCAAACGATTAATGCAACACGTTATAATTTTTTAAAAAAAGGATTA
>CAYZRM010000080.1:0-7904 GCA_964480845.1 uncultured Coxiellaceae bacterium
CCATCTCTACAGCTACCTTATCAGAATGTTCATCGCGACTCAGCATACTTACTCCTTTAAGAAATATTGACCGCAGACAATACCAGCAATATATATTAAGATATCATTCCACAAAAGAGCTCTGAGAATATTATGCCTATTTACACCTTAACACTGAACAGCAAACAAACACTCAGCCCGGATACAGTCATGTTCATATTCGATAAACCTGCCGGATTTCAGTTTAAGCCTGGCCAATATGGTGGCTTTACTTTGATCAACCCATCAGAAACAGATACTAACGGAATCACACGACGATTTTCCTTACTAGATACCCCTAGCGATACAACGCTTTCTTTTGTGACTCGTATACAATCTTCTGCCTATAAAAAAACATTAAATCACTTAGCGCCAGGGGATAACATAAAATTTGCAGGCCCCGCAGGCAATTTTGTGCTACATGAGACAGAGACACCAGCCATTTTCATTGCAGGTGGCATTGGAGTGACGCCTTTTTACAGCATCTTAAAAGATGCAGCACAGCAAAAATCACAACGCGAGTTTATTTTGTTTTATGGTAATCAATCACTGCATAACACCATCTTATTAGATGAGCTAAAAAGCTTTCAAAAAGATTTACCTAACTTTCAATTAGTTACCACACTCATCCAGCCTGACAGTCACTGGCAAGGTGAAACAGGCTATATCACACATACTTTATTAAAAAAATATATTCTGGATTTAAATACGCCTATCTATTATGTATGCGGCTCACCAACCATGGTAACTGCTATACAAGAATTATTAGTAGAAATGGATATTGCGCAAGACAAAATAAAAATAGAAGATTTCCCAGGATATTAATCAACCAATCACCCATATCATATAGCCTGTTAGCACATCATCAATTCAGGCTATACAATTTACCGACGCCAGGAGGCACCATGGAAAAACAAGCTTACCTAAACCATCTACATCAAGAAGTTGAACAACTAAAAAAAACGGGTCTATACAAAGCTGAGCGCGTAATAACCTCTCCACAACAAGCTGTGATTCGCCTAGCTGACGGCAAAGAAGTAATCAATTTATGCGCCAATAATTACTTAGGCCTTGCTGATCACCCTGAGCTAATCAAAGCCGCTAAAGAGTCTCTGGATACATATGGTTATGGTATGTCTTCTGTTAGATTTATTTGTGGTACCCAATCTATACACAAACAATTGGAAGATAAAATTAGCCATTTCTTAGGCACCGAAGACACCATACTTTACTCTTCTTGTTTTGATGCTAATGGCGGTTTATTTGAAACACTATTAGGGCCCGATGATGCCATTATTAGCGATGCCTTAAACCACGCCAGCATTATTGACGGTGTACGCCTAAGTAAAGCAAAACGCTTTCGCTACCAAAATAATGACATGTATGATTTAGAGCAACAATTAAAAGCAGCGGCTGATTGTCGCATTAAATTAATTGCAACAGATGGCGTATTCTCTATGGATGGCATTATTGCTAACCTACCTGCCATTTGTGATCTAGCTGATCAATACAATGCCTTTGTAATGGTAGACGATTCGCACGCGGTT
The DNA here is from genome assembly GCA_964480845.1 of uncultured Coxiellaceae bacterium. GTDB lineage: Bacteria > Pseudomonadota > Gammaproteobacteria > DSM-16500 > DSM-16500 > Aquicella. The sequence continues at coordinate 1,566 of CAYZRM010000080.1, forward strand.
GGCTTTATGGGTGAGCATGGAAAAGGCACTCATGAATATCATCATGTATTAGATCGTATCGATTTAATAACCGGCACGCTAGGCAAAGCACTTGGCGGTGCGTCAGGCGGCTATACCAGTGGCAAAAAAGAAATGATTGCCTGGCTACGCCAGCGTTCACGCCCTTATTTGTTCTCAAACACCCTAGCGCCAACCATTGCAGCCACATCTATCCGCGTGTTAGATCTCATTCACCAACAACAAGATTTAATCAAAAAAGTACACGCTAATAGCCAATATTTCAGAAAAGGCATGGAAGCGCTCGGCTTTGAATTAGTACCTGGTGACCACCCCATTATCCCTGTTATGTTAGGCGATGCAACACTAGCAACAGCAATGGCAGATGCCTTGCTCAAAGAAGGCATTTATGTGATAGGCTTCTCTTACCCTGTCGTCCCTCAAGGGAAAGCTCGGATACGTACACAAATGTCTGCTGGCCATGATAAAGGACACTTAGATAAAGCAATTGCTGCTTTCGCTAACGTTGGAAAAGAACTAGGCATACTAAAAGGAAGCATTGCATGAAAGCATTAGTCAAATTAAAACCCGAAACTGGCATCTGGATGCAAGACGTTGCCGAACCCAGCATGGGGCCTAATGATGTATTAATCAAAGTTAAAAAAACGGCAATTTGTGGCACGGATATTCATATCTATCATTGGGATGAATGGGCACAAGAGCATATCAACCCGCCACTCATTGCAGGGCATGAGTTTGTAGGCGAGATTGTTGATATGGGCAAGGAAGTGACTGATCACTTTAAAATTGGTGATCGTGTCTCTGGCGAAGGCCATATTGCGTGTGGTCATTGCCGCAATTGTCGTGCAGGACGCTCACATTTATGTCGAACGAATATTAGTGTGGGTGTAACACGCAATGGCGCATTTGCTGAATATCTTTGCATACCCGCAACCAATGCCTACCCTATTCCAGACAACATCCCTGATAGTATCGCCTCTATTATGGATCCCTTTGGTAATGCAACACACACCGCACTTTCATTTGATTTAGTGGGCGAAGATGTTTTAATTACGGGTGCTGGCCCTGTTGGCATCATGGCAGTTGCGATTGCAAAACATGTTGGCGCTAGACATGTTGTGATTACAGATGTTAACCCCTATCGATTACAACTTGCCGAAAAAATGGGTGCCACACTTGCTGTTAACTCAAAAGAAACCAACCTAAAACAGGTAATGGATCAATTAGGCATGAAAGAAGGCTTTGATGTTGGCCTGGAAATGTCTGGCAACCCTCAAGCATTTAATGACATGATCACTTACATGAATCATGCCGGAAAAATTGCCTTGCTAGGCTTTTTACCACACAACACAGGCATTGATTGGAGCCAAATTATCATGAAAGGATTGCTGATAAAAGGCATTTACGGCCGGGAAATGTATGATACCTGGTATAAAATGACAACCATGTTGCAAAGCGGCCTAGATATTTCCCCTGTTATTACACATGAGTTTCCAGTTGATAATTATCAGACCGCATTTGACATGATGCGCTCAGGACAAACAGGGAAAATCATCTTGAATTGGTAACCGCTCAGCCTCTACAAAACCATCGTCATGAATTCAAAGTATTGTGACAATATTGTCGCAATACTTTGATCTGGAATACTACTAAGCAAAGCGCTCCACAAGATAAGAAAACAACCCTCTTACCCCCATTGCTTCACCACCTGCTGGTCGGCCAGGCTTATTTTTCAAATTCCACGCCATTAAATCATAGTGCAGCCAAGCAATATCATCTGGTACAAATTCTTGTAAAAATAAAGCAGCTGTAATAGCACCACCATAAGAATCGGCTCCAGTGTTATTCAAATCAGCAATCGGACTATTTATAGATTCACGGTAGGCAGCAAATAAAGGCATATGCCAAACATAGTCATTCACTTGCTCACTTCTATTCACAATCTCTTGCACAACTTCTTTATTATTTGAAAATACAGCAGGTAATTCTGTCCCTAGTGCAATACGTGCTGCACCAGTTAATGTACTCATATCAATCAACAATGCTGGCTTTTCAGAGGCAGCCTCTGTTAGTGCATCTGCTAATACCAAGCGCCCTTCTGCATCAGTATTACCAATTTCCACTGTTAAGCCTTTACGAGTATTTAATACGTCGCCAGGTCGGTAAGCATTGCCAGAAATGGCATTTTCAACAGCAGGAATTAATACACGCAATCTAACGGGTAACTTGGCAGCCATGATCATACGTGCTAACGCTAATACATTAGCTGCACCGCCCATATCTTTTTTCATCAGCAGCATACCAGAAGCCGGCTTAATATCTAAGCCACCAGAGTCAAAACACACACCCTTGCCTACTAATGTCACCTTAGGATGACTTGCTTCACCAAAGCGTAAATCCAATAATCTTGGTGCATCATCACTGGCTCTACCCACGGCATGTATACATGGATAGTTCTGACTTAATAGATCATCGCCTACTACTTCACTAAATTCCGCTTTAAATTCACCAGCTAATGCCTGAACTGCTGATGATAGCTCAGAAGGACCCATATTTTCTGTCGGTGTATTAATTAAATCACGGGCTAGATAAATAGATTCAACCATCTCAGCAATGGACTTAGCATGAGGCAGCACTAATTGTGCAGGAACACGCTGCGCTTTTTTATAGCGAGTAAATTGATAAGCTCCCAACCCCCAACCCAAGGCATAAGCCTCACGATGAGCATCTTCCGCAATCAATTGGTAGACACCTTCAGGTAAAGCAAAAGGCAAATGCCCCACTCGCCACAAAGAATCGAATTCGGCAACGCAACACAATACGAATGACACTCCACCATCGGAACTAGGAATAAATCGTGTTACACCAACATCAGGCTTAAACTTTGAAACCATTAACCATTCTTTAGTAACGTCCGATTGCTGAGCAAGCCAAGATTCATAGGTTTTTGGGGTGGTTAAAACTAATGGAATAGCAGATTGCGCGTCGGTGGTATAACAATTTAGCATATGGAAAACCCCTTGAATGCAGCCAGGAATTCCCGCCAACCTTGTCGTTCCCTGCGAAAGCGGGGGATCCAGCTTGGCATTGCCTACCTGGATCCCGTGGTCAAGCTGCGGGACGACAGTTAGCGGGACTCATTGGAATGCAGCTTACATTTGAGATAAATCCCCACCTTAGCAGGGATGTCAGTCGTTAATTAATTTTTAAGCTATCATTTCCTCTGCTGGTGTATACGTCTGCTGCAAGGCATCTGCGACTGCACGATAAGTAATTTTACCTTGCGCAACATTCAAACCATTCAACAAATGCTTGTTACGACGCATCGCTTCTTTGTAACCTAAGTTAGCTAACGAGATGGTAAATGGTAACGTTGCATTATTTAATGCAAATGTCGATGTGCGTGGTACACCGCCAGGCATATTGGTCACGCAATAATGCACGACGCCCTCATCCACATAGGTAGGATTAACATGCGTTGTAGGACGGCTAGATTCAAAGCAACCACCTTGGTCAATCGAAATATCAACCATGACAGATCCTTGGCGCATTTTAGTTAACATACTGCGCGTTACTAATTTTGGTGCACTTGCACCTGGAATCAACACAGCACCAACCACCAAATCAGCATTGGTCACATGCTCTTCAATCGCATCCGTTGTGGAATAAATAGTCGTAATCTTAGATCCAAATTGTAAGTCTAATTGATAAAGGCGCTCTAACGATTTATCAATCACTACCACATCCGCACCCATACCCATAGCTACACGAGCAGAGTTAGTACCTGCAGCACCACCGCCTAACACCACTACTTTTCCAGGAGCAACACCAGGCACGCCACCAAGAAGAATACCACTGCCACCATTTTTAATTTCCAAGCAGTTGGCTCCTGCTTGGACGGCCATCCTCCCAGCAACTTCACTCATAGGAGCAAGCAAGGGCAAACCACCATGTTGATTGGTCACTGTTTCATAGGCAATCGCAATACAACCGGACTCTTGCAACAACTTAGTTTGCTCTGGGTCAGGTGCTAAATGCAAATAAGTAAATAACACCTGATTTTCACGCATCATACGACATTCGACCGGCTGCGGCTCTTTTACCTTCACTATCATATCGGCACGGCTATAGATATCTGCTGCGGTTTCCTCAATCGTAGCACCTACACTTCTATAAGCATTATCATCAAAGCCAATTTTCTCACCAGCTCCTTTCTCAACTATCACTTGATGATTATTAGCAATCAGCTCCCTGACACTAGCTGGCACTAATCCAACACGATATTCAAGATTTTTAATTTCTTTAGGCACACCGATCAACATGGTCAATCTCCTTAAAACATATCTATCCAGAGTTTATTCATACGTTGCACAAATGCAGCAGGATCTTCTAACTGACTACCTTCTGCTAACAACGCCTGTTCAAATAATACATTCACCCACTCTTTTGTTAATGTCTCATCTAAGCCAGTATGCAATTTACGAATAATGGCATGCTCAGGATTTAACTCTAAGATAGGCTTAGCTTCAGTAACCGCCTGACCAGCAGCTTTCAACAATCTCTCCATTTGCGGACCCAATGCCCCTTGCTCACGCACCAAGCAGACAGGAGAAGAGGTTAAACGATGCGATAAACGCACCTCCAATACCTTATCGCCCAGTATATCTTTCATGCTTTTCATAAGCGCTTCATATTCTTGCTTTTGAACTTGTTCTTTTTCTTCTTCCGCTTTCTTTGCCTCTGGGTTTTCATTAATGATTTCATCTAACGATAAATCACCTTTAGCAACTGATTGAAGTGGTTTACCATCGAATTCTGGTGTATGCCCTACTACCCACTCATCAATCTTATCTGTTAACAATAAGACTTCAATATCATTTTTACGGAAAATTTCAAGATGAGGGCTAGAATTAGCAGCACTGACATTTTCAGCATTGATATAGTAAATTTTCTTTTGATTAGGCTTCATGCGATTAACATAATCTTCAAAAGAAACTGTCTGTGCGCTGTAATCAGCTGTAGAGGTAAAACGTAGTAATTTTGCGATACGCTCACGATTAGCAAAATCTTCTGCCGTTCCTTCTTTTAATACATTACCAAACGCCTTCCAGAAAGTAGCATATTTTTCAGCATCTTCTTTTGCCATACGCTCTAGTAAATCTAATACATGCCTTACAATGGCAGAGCGTAATTTAGGAATAACCGGATGGTCTTGTAAAATTTCACGCGAAATATTCAAAGGCAATGCAGTGGTGTCTAGCACACCACGAACAAAACGCAGGTATTGAGGCACAAATTGCTCTGCATCATCCATAATGAAAACGCGTTGCACATAAAGCTTCAAGCCTTGAGACCGCTCACGCTGCCACAAATCAAATGGCGCATGGCCTGGGATATAAAGCAAGGTAGTGTAATCGACGCTAGCACCTTCTACCTTATGATGCGTCCAAATTAGGGGGTCTTCAAAATCATGCGCAACATGTTTATAAAACTCTTTATACTGCTCGTCAGTAATTGCACTCTTAGATAATGTCCAAAGCGCAGTTGCACGGTTTACCGTTTCCCACTCATCAGTTGCACCCTCTTCTTCATTTCGTTTTTGCATGAGGATAGGGATATTAATATGATCTGAGTATTTCGTGATGATACTGCGTAAACGCCAATCGTTTAATAATTCATCTTCATCTGCTTTCAAATGCAGAATAATATCAGTACCACGGGTTGCTTTTTCAACATTTTCAATAGTGTATTCACCATCACCAGCGGATGTCCAACTAACTCCGTGTTCTGCACCCAAGCCTGCACGTCGTGTTAATACAGTGACCTTATCAGAAACAATAAATGAAGAGTAGAAACCAACACCAAACTGACCAATTAAATGGGAATCCTTTTTCTGATCGCCGGTTAATTGTGCTAAAAATTCACGTGTGCCTGATTTAGCAATGGTTCCCAAATTAGCAACCACTTCATCACGACTCATGCCGATACCATCATCACTGATGGTAATGGTGCGCGCTTCTTTATCAAAGCTAACACGAATGGCTAAATTAGGCTGTGATTCATAGAGGGCCGGATCAGACAATGCCTCAAAACGCAGCTTGTCAGTGGCATCAGATGCATTAGAGATTAGCTCACGCAAAAAGATTTCTTTATTACTGTAAAGAGAATGAACAACAAGATGTAATAATTGCTTTACTTCAGCTTGAAAACTTAGCTTTTCTTGACGGGCATCAATAGTCATATAGTATCCTCCACTTAATGACGCATACTATAGAGACTATGCAGAAATATTCAAGGGAAGTCGTATGTAGCTGCATTGCA
>CAYZRM010000081.1:0-3012 GCA_964480845.1 uncultured Coxiellaceae bacterium
ATCTCCTCCATCTCAGGCAAAATAGCAACTGTACAAGTAGAGGTATGAATACGACCCTGCGCCTCTGTTTCAGGCACACGCTGCACACGATGAGCACCAGATTCAAATTTAAAATGAGAGTACGCACCCTCACCTATTACCCGCATGATCACTTCTTTATAGCCACCATGCTCACCTTGATTTTCACTGATAATTTCAAACTTCCAGCGTTGCGTTTCTACATATCGAGTATACATACGATATAAGTCACCTGCGAAAATCGCAGCTTCATCACCACCCGTACCTGCACGAATTTCCAAGAAAATATTATTTTCATCATTAGGATCTCGAGGGAGCAACATAATCAGCAACTCTTCCTCAAGCTTAATCAAATCTTCATCTATTTGTTTGATTTCCTGCTTAGCCAGTTGCTGCATCTCCACATCATCTTCATCCAACATAGACTTCGCGTCATCTAATGCGCTCAATAACCCCTGATAGCGATCATGCATCAAAATAGTAGGCTCAAGCTGTGAAAATTCTTTTGAAAGATCACGATAACGATTCATATCATTCGTTACATCTGGGTCTGATAATAATTCCTTTAATTCGTTATAACGAATGCTCGTATTTTTTAACTTTGTTTGAATAGATGGTTTCATACACTCTCAGCTTCATCAGGAATAGCAAATAATTGTTTAGCAAAAGTGAGCAGATCAAAACGACCTTCTGCACCTGCTTGTCGTAACTGCACACTGGGTGTATGCAGCAATTTTTTTGTAAATGATTGGGCAAACATATCTAATACCTCAGCAGGACACATCCCTTGGGATAATTGCTGATGGGATTTGAGCAATTCTATCCGACAAATCTCTTCAATTTGGCCACGATAAGCTCTTATGGTATGCGCAACACGATCAAAGGAAGTAAGCTCAGCAAACAAAGACAAACTACGCTGACCAATTAATTCCATAATTTTAGTTGCTGCATGCTCACGGCCTTCACGATGATGCTCTATCATGCTTTTCAAATCATCTATGCATAATAGCCTAACGCCAGGAATATCAGCAACCGCCGGCTCTATATCACGAGGCACAGCAATATCAACCAACATTAATGGACGATAAGAACGAAGCGCCATCACCCTCTCTATTAAGGCATACTCCACAATTGGCAGAGCACTACCTGTTGCAGAAAAAACAACATCCGCCTCAAGTAACGCATCCCCCAATACATCCCAAGGAAGCGCTAAAACATTAAACTGCTGTGCCAATTCTCGCGCCTTGTCTAACGTACGATTAATCAGCGTTAATGGCTGCTGTAGATGGGGGGTCAAATAGCGCAACAATAGATCTGTTGTATCACCAGCACCAATTAAAACAACTTTTGACTCATTAAAATGAGGTAGCTGCTGCCTGGCTAAATGTGCAGAAGCTGAAGCAACAGACACAGGGCAAGCACCGATTGCTGTCGTTGTTCTGACCTCTTTTGCTAACGAAAACACTTGCTGGAACAAACGATGAAAAGTTGGACCAATTGCATCAGCCGTACAGCTCTCGGAGTAAGCCGCTTTTAATTGCCCTAAAATTTGAGACTCTCCAACAATCATAGAATCCAAGCCACAAGCCACCTGCATAATATGACTAATAGCCTCTTCATGTTGGTACACATATAAAGAAGCATCTAATTCTTGCTCTGTTGCAGTTGTTTGCTTACATAGCCATGCTTTAAGTGGCGCAATATTACTTGCCTCACAATAAAGCTCCGAACGATTACATGTAGATAATAAAACAGCCTCACGGGCAGCACCTTGATTTAACAAATCCTGCAAATAAAGCGTGAGCTGATCTAAAGCAAAATAAAGCTTCTCCCTCAGCATCAGCGGCGCCGTCTTGTGATTAATACCAATAACGAAAATAGACATGGATTTAGTAACCAAGTTATAGTTGGAGTTTGGCGTATTTTATGCGCAAATCTGCGCAAAGAAAAGGAAAGATCTGTTATGCGTATTATATGGACATTGCTCTTAGTCGCCTCAATCACCAGCTGCGCAAATATAGGGCAAACAAACCAGCCTATCGACACCTCCATATCATGGGCGCAACGCCAATCGATACTGACAAAATTACACCAATGGGACATTAGTGGAAAAATAGGGGTAATTACCGCCCAGAATTCAGGCAGCGCTTCTTTAAAATGGCTAGAAAATAATGGCTATTACACAATTAACTTAGCAGGACCATTGGGAGCTGGGGCTATTGCGTTAACAGGACGGCCCGACAATGTTACGCTCAAAATGGCCAATGGACAAATTCTATCCGCGCCAACACCTGAACAGCTACTAATCCAGGCCTGGGGCTGGCAATTACCCGTCTCTCACCTGAAATATTGGGTCAGGGGACTACCCGTACCCAATATTGCAGCAAAGAAACAATTTGACATGAAAAATCGACTAAGCAACCTCACCCAACAAAACTGGCACGTATCATACACTGATTACACTACCGTAGGGCAAGTTGACCTACCTAGCAAAATCACCATCCAATCCGCTAACATCAAAGTTAAAATTGCATTATATCAATGGCAAATCAATTGATAGATGACGATGATGATGGTAGTGTAGAAAAATGCCAATCTGGGGAGACAGGAGCTGACTGACTCCCCCACAACGTAGACATATGCCCTCCCACCCTTGACACAACAGTAGTAGCATACGCACTTTCCTCACCCTGCATTTGCTCCCAACTTCCCTCCCTATCCACCGACCCAGATCCTTCATCTAAAGATTCGGCTTGGGCTGCGGCAGTGATAAATTGAGTATAATCACATCCATCTTGCAATTGGGAATTATCAACAGGATCTATAACACTAGGTAACACAGGGAAAGGGGGTAGAGACGGACCACTAGGCACAGCTATAGGCATAAACGCGCTTCCGCCCCCCACTCTATACGCGTTAGCATGAGCCAAGGTAATAGGCTGAGCTGACTGCTCACTCATTACATCGCACACATTCCACACATAGTTGAAACAC
>CAYZRM010000081.1:3112-7739 GCA_964480845.1 uncultured Coxiellaceae bacterium
CTGAGCTGACTGCTCACTCATTACATCGCACACATTCCACACATAGTTGAAACACTGATTAGAGACATATTGATATACTTGATCTGTCACTTGATAACCCGCCAAATAACCCCTTAAAGTATAAAACTCCACTTTTCCAACAGAAATTGGATTGGGCAAGGTGGCCATTTCTGTTTGACAGGCAGAAAGCATTGCTTTAAAAAAACTCATAGTAACGCAATAATTTGCACTGAGATTGCCAGCGGTCAACATAATTGTGCCTGATTGAGATACATTAGCATTGGATTGAGATGCATTAACATTGGAAAGAAAGCCAAAACGCGAAACAGACATACCACCCCTACCGAAGTAATTATAAGAATAATAACTCGCATGCTAAACCATATTTATGGATATTTTATTAACAAACAATTAACAAACAGCAAGTTAAACGAAATTTATTTGAATTAACCCATTGACAGTAGGGCTGTCTGTAGACAAAATAGCGCTTCCTAAGGCATTGGGGTGTAGCCAAGTGGTAAGGCATCGGGTTTTGATCCCGACATCCCTAGGTTCGAATCCTAGCACCCCAGCCAAATTCAGAATAATATAGTTCTAGTACTCAGCCTTTCACACACTCACATAGGATTAATCGCCGTGCCCGAGATAATGCTTTTTTGTGGTAACGCAAGCCAAGAATTGACTCAACGTATTGCAGATAATCTTAATATCCCTATTGGTAAAGCCTTGGTCAGCAAGTTCTCTGATGGTGAAACCATGGTTGAAATCCAAGAAAATGTTCGTGGCCGAGACGTTTTCATTGTGCAATCCACTTGCGCCCCCACGAATGACAACCTCATGGAATTGATTACCTTAGCAGACGCACTACGTCGTGCATCTGCCGCAAAGATTACGGCTGTTATCCCCTACTTTGGCTATGCAAGACAAGATAGGCGCGTGCGCTCTGCCCGCGTACCTATTACTGCAAAAATTGTGGCTGACATTCTGGCAGCAGTTGGCATTAGCCGCGTCGTTACTGTTGATCTGCACGCCGATCAAATTCAAGGCTTCTTCTACATGCCTGTCGACAATCTTTATAGCACCCCCATTATGCTCGATGATTTGAAAGCAAATGGTTATAAAGATATCACCATTGTCTCTCCAGATGTTGGCGGCGTTGTTAGAGCCAGAGCCATTGCTAAACATATCCCTGGTGCAGACTTAGCCATCATTGACAAAAGACGCCCTAGACAAAATGAAGCTCAAGTAATGCACATCATTGGGGATGTAAAAGACCGTGAATGCATTATCGTAGATGATATTGTAGACACAGCCAGCACACTATGCCGAGCAGTCGAAGCGCTAAAAAATCACGGCGCCGCTAAAGTAGCCGCTTACGTCACCCATCCTGTACTTTCTGGCAAGGCAATTCATAATATTAACACCTCCTTATTGGATGAAATTGTTGTAGCAGATACCATTCCACTAAGTGAAGATGCCAAAAATTGCTCACGCATACGCACTATGACACTAAGCCCAATGATTGCAGAAGCAATTAGACGAATCAGTGGCGCTGGCTCATTAAGCAAAATGTTTTTAGATTAAACCATCACTACCCCAATACCCTGCCTGGAGTAGACAATAACTCCAGGCAGAAACCCATCCCCACCAACATCATATTCTTGAATATTATTCTTCCATCTCCCCCATTTTTATGTAGAATATGCCATCGCTCACTCTGGTCGCGGAGATGAGCATTTTTTAACCTAAAATAATTGGAGTCACAACAATGGCTAATATAAAGTTTGAAATTGAAGCTAGTGTTCGCGACGATATGGGGAAAGGTGCGAGCCGCCGCCTACGTCGTGAAGAAAAAATCCCTGGTGTTGTATATGGTGGCGGCAAAGACCCTATCTCCTTAACACTGGAACACAAATTGATTGCAAAAGCGCTTGAACACGAAGCTTTTTACTCTCATATCTTAACATTAAAAACCGGCTCTACCTCTGAGCGTGTGATTTTGAAAGATGTACAACGCCATGCTTTCAAGCCACGCATTCTTCACGTGGATTTCCAGCGCGTTCGTGCGGATGTAAAACTACACATGCACGTACCTCTACACTTTATTGGTGCTGAGCAAGCTCCAGGTGCTGAAGCTGGTGGCTTAATCTCTCACCTTCTAAGTGACCTCGAAGTTAGCTGCTTACCAGACAACTTACCAGAATTCATTGAAGTTGATATCAGCAACCTACAAATGGACCAAATCCTACATATTTCTGACTTGAAATTACCTAAAGGCGTTGAATCCATCGCATTAGCTCATGATGACGACAAAGGTGTTGTATCTATACACATGCCACGCACCGAAGCTGAGGTTGAAGAACCAACAGAAGCACCTATTGCTTCCGAAGTTCCAGCAACTGCTCAGAAAGGCGACGAAGAAACCAAGTAACATCCACCACACTGGGCCGAAGCAACCGCTAACGTGCCCAGTTGTTTTATCAAGGGAATCCACGTGTCCTCCCCCCATTCAATTCAACTTCTTGTTGGGCTAGCAAATCCCGGCAATGAATACACCGATACTAGACATAATGCTGGCGCATGGCTCATTGAAACACTAGCTGATCGCGAATCAGCCCACTTCAAACATGAAAATAAATATCATGGCTTGCATACGCAAATACGCTCTTACGGCCATCTTTGCCACCTACTAATACCAACAACCTTTATGAATCGTAGTGGCCAAGCAGTACAAGCCTGTGCGAGCTATCATAAGATAGCACCTACATCCATTTTAGTAGCGCATGATGACCTGGATTTACCCGTGGGTAGCGTCAAATTAAAATTTGACGGCGGTGATGGCGGCCATAATGGGCTAAAAGACATCATTCGCCACCTAGGAACCAAGCAATTCTATCGTCTACGCATAGGCATAGGCCGCCCAGCTCATAGCCGCGAAGTCGTAGACTATGTATTAAAAAATCCATCCAAGTCAGAACGCCAACAAATTGACCAATCAATTGATTTAGCGATTGATATACTACCCCTGATCATCGCAGGCGACATGCAAAAAGCGATGCAACAACTACACACGACGGAGAAATAATTATGGCTTTAAAATGCGGCATCGTCGGTTTACCGAATGTAGGCAAATCAACCTTATTTAATTGTTTAACAAAAGCAGGTATTCCTGCTGCCAACTACCCTTTCTGTACCATTGAGCCTAACAACGGCATTGTGCCTGTACCTGATGCACGCCTAGATAAACTAGCAGAGATCGTTAAACCAGAAAGAACCGTCCCCACCACTGTCGAATTTGTCGACATTGCTGGCATCGTTGCTGGCGCATCAGCAGGCGAAGGCTTAGGCAATAAATTCCTGGCACATATTCGAGAAACAGATGCGATTGTGCACGTTGTTCGCTGCTTTGAAGATGATAATGTCACCCATGTTGCAGGCAAAGTATCTCCCCGATCAGATATTGATGTAATCAACACAGAATTAGCGTTGGCTGATTTAGAAACAACAGAAAAAACCATCTTACGTGTTCAGAAAGTAGCACGCTCAGGTGATAAAAATGCCCAAGTAGAACTAGCACTGCTGGAAAGAATCAAAGCTCAACTAAATGAAGGCAAGCCAGCCAGAGGACTAAGCTTTACAAAAGAAGAGCTACCTATCATCAAATCATTCCACTTACTCACACTAAAACCAACGCTATATGCTGCTAATGTTTCTGAAACTGGCTTCTCTAACAACCCATTAGTAGATGAAGTCAAAAATATTGCCGCCAGTGAAAATGCTCAGGTTGTTGTGGTGTGTGCCGCCATAGAAGCTGAGATTGCAGAACTAGATGATACAGAAAAAGAAATCTTTCTTGCTGAATTGAACTTGACTGAGCCCGGATTAGACCGTTTAATTCATGCAGGTTATAAATTACTAAACCTAGAAACTTATTTCACTGCTGGCGAGAAAGAGGTGAGGGCCTGGACCATCCATGTTGGCGATACAGCGCCACAAGCAGCTGGCGTCATTCATACCGACTTTGAAAAAGGCTTTATACGTGCAGAAGTGGTAAGCTTCGATGATTTTGTACGGTTCAACGGTGAAAATGGCGCAAAAGAAGCAGGCAAATGGCGCCTTGAAGGAAAAGAATACATCGTGCAAGATGGCGATGTCATGCACTTTAGGTTTAATGTCTAACCCCCCCTTGCACCACCCCATACTGGGGTGGTGCAGAATAACAGCAAAAATACCGCACAACTATCAAGCAGATAGCACAAAACAGCCACTCTTTTAAGCAAGATGCTATAATAGGCAGATAAGAAAAATATCTGGCGAGGGCCATCATGCTGTTACGGTATGTAAGCAAAAGTAAACTAAAAAAATGGATAGATGCCTTTGATGCTGCAGAGAAACTCGGCACAGGAGAATCTACAGATGAGCTAATCCAAGAAGCAAGACATGAGCTACCTCAAACACAATTATTGAAAACAGCCATACTCGCCGGTAATGCCACACATGAGATCTTCAGCCACAACAAATGTGATGTATGGCTAACCTACCTATACCACTCTGAGCAAATAACGTTAGAAGAATTTTTACAAACCTATTTTATTCTATTAGCAAAAAATGCTTTCGATACAACCCA
>CAYZRM010000082.1:0-7738 GCA_964480845.1 uncultured Coxiellaceae bacterium
ACTATTTACCAAGGTCCAGGATAAACTAACATAAAGTTTCTATTTATTACATTAGTATTCAGGGAGGAATAGATAGTATGGATACACGATACACCCATGATGAAACAACCTTAGTAGCTAATCTAGCTGATAACTTTAGATGCTATACCAAATCCATCTGCCGTAACAAAACATCTTATACTGCTGAAATAGAAAATAAATTAACAACCACTTATAACAAGTTAGAAGAGCAATTACAGGAAATACCCGACTTTAGACCCGACCTATATCGAATGATGAGTGATATTACTAGTGATATTGCCATATATCATTTCAATAATGATCAAATTATGTTAGCAGCCATGTTTTATTTAAAGACTATTCATTGGCTAGAAAAAGTTGAATGCAATACAAAAGAGTTACGCAACTCAATCAAATATGCGTTAGATTTATCTGAATGTTACATGTTACTGGCTCAAGCAGATTTAGCTTTAAAAGCCTGTCATTTTGCCATAAAAATATTTGAATATTTACCTGAATCAAAAAAAACACCGGCTGAAAAAAACATCAAAAATCCCAGGGAACAAATTCTGGATTTTTATCTGCATTATCAAAAACTATCATCCACCCCTATGCACTTCCATTCAGCTGCATTTAACAATATAAAACAATTATTTATACAAGTGTTTGAAACAGATAATATAGGAAACCTATTGTCTGATCTAAACCTATCTTTTGAGCAGAATAACTGCACACAATTGACCGATCTATTAGCTGCCATGAAAACAGATTCTCAACAACCACAACTAGATATGATTGACGATTTATCGCCTAATGATGGCCAGACACGCCATCAAATTAATGAACTAAACACTCTCTTAACAGCGCATAAACAAGCAAATAATAAAGAAAGTATAAATGATACTATTAATCAATTATTAAGATGCTACGATTTACTCAACAATAAAAGCGAAGAAGAATTAGCAACAATTATTCTCTTGAAACAACAAAAAAAGACAATATCACCAGCATCAATGTTCTATCACTCTTCAGCATCCTCAAGACCTTCTTCATATCAAATGGATTGTAGCCCATGAAAAAATATATTATCGCACCATCTTTATTGTCAGCTGACTTCGCTAGACTGGGGGAAGAAGCAACGGCTGTATTAAATGCCGGGGCAGACATGCTACACCTGGATGTCATGGATAATCACTATGTACCTAATCTAACAGTAGGCCCATTAGTTTGCGCTGCATTACGGAAATATGGCATTACAGCGCCTATCGACGTGCATTTAATGGTGCAGCCGGTTGATCCACTAATCATTGAATTTGCTAATGCCGGTGCATCTAATATCACGATACATCCGGAAGCATCTTTACATCTTGATAGAAGTTTAAACTTCATTCGAGAACATGGCTGCAAAGCAGGATTAGCAATCAACCCAGCCACCTCTATTCATTGCCTAGACTTTGTGTATGACAAGCTAGATCTTATTTTAGTGATGTCAGTTAACCCTGGATTTGGTGGCCAATCATTCATCCCCCATACATTAGAAAAAATCAAACTCATTAGAAAACAGCTGGACAAACAATCTCATTTTATTCGTTTGGCTGTTGACGGCGGCATTAAAAGTAATAATATTGCTGCGGTTGCTCAGGCAGGTGCCGATATGTTTATAGCTGGCTCTGCTATTTACGGGGAAAAAGATTACCATGCTACCATTCAAGCGATGAGAGAGCAGTTAGTTAATATTTAAGGAAACCATATGCAAAAACCTAGACCCACCGCAGGCATGCGGCACATCGCACTTCATTGCGAAAAACTAAATGAATGCGTACACTTCTATACTGAACTTCTTGGCATGCAGGTCATTTGGCAGCCAGATGAAGACAATTATTACTTAACATCAGGGCATGACAATCTAGCACTACATCGCGCACCAGCTGACTTTTTACCTGCAAAGCATCAGCATTTAGATCACCTAGGTTTCTTTTTAACGGAGAGAACAGATGTTGACGCATGGTATGAGTATCTGCTCTATCACCAAGCAGATATTAAAGCTAAGCCTAAAGATCATAGAGATGGAACACGTAGTTTATATGTGGCAGATCCTGATGGAAATATGGTGCAGTTAATTTATTATCCGTTATCTTAAAAACAAAAAGATACTGTCTTATAGATTAAGACAGTATCTCCATTATTTAACCAAAAATAACAATATCAGCAGATCGCTCGGCAAAAATGCCAGACTCAACAACACCGACGATTCCTTTCAGCTTTCTCTCTAATGCAACAGGATCTAATAATTTAAGATTAAATACATCTAAAATTACATTACCATTATCCGTGACAAAACCCTCTCTGTATACAGGATCGCCACCTAGTTGCACAATTTGACGTGCAACATAACTTCTTGCCATCGGTATCACTTCTACTGCAACAGGAAAATCACCTAATAACTCAACAGACTTAGATTGATCAGCAATACAAATGACTTTCTTAGCAACGGTCGCAATAATCTTTTCACGCGTTAATGCACCACCACCACCTTTAATCATTTGTTTAGCCGCATTAATCTCATCAGCGCCGTCAATGTAAAAAGGCAGTTCTTTCACCGCATTAAGATCGATAACAGGAATACCTAACGCCTTTAATTTTTTCTCTGTCTCTACTGAGCTTGCAACGGCACCTTCAATTCTAGCTTTAATAGAGCCTAAAGCCTCAATAAAGTAAGACACGGTTGAACCCGTGCCTACCCCAACGATCATATCGTCTTCAATATACTTAAGTGCTGCTTGTGCCGCTACTTTCTTCCCTGCTTCTTTATCCACAATATCACATCCTTATCACTTTATAGAATATAGCTAGTTAGGTCTTCGTCTTGAACCAAGTCTTTCAGCCGCTGATCAACGTAAGCAGCATCAATATTGACTTCTTCGTTTTTCATACCAGAAGCCGCATAAGAAATCTCTTCTAATAACCGTTCGAGCACCGTATGCAACCGTCGTGCACCAATATTCTCCATACGCTCATTCACTTGCCATGCAATTTCTGCAATACGCCTTACGCCATCAGGTAAGAAATTAACTTTCACACCTTCAGTTCCCAATAATGCAACGTATTGCGCTGTTAGTGCCGCCTCAGGTTCTGTTAAAATTCTCACAAAATCATCACTGGATAATGATTTCAATTCAACACGTATGGGTAAGCGGCCTTGTAGCTCAGGAATTAAATCTGATGGCTTAGCATAATGGAAGGCACCCGATGCAATAAATAAGATGTGATCTGTCTTTACCATACCGTATTTGGTCGAAATAGTAGATCCCTCAATCAAAGGAAGCAAATCACGCTGCACACCTTCACGGGACACATCAGCGCCAGTATATTCAGAGCGCTTTGCAATTTTATCGATCTCATCGATAAAAACAATGCCACTTTGCTCTACACTTTCAATTGCACGCGCTTTAATAGCTTCGTCATCAATTAATTTTGCAGCTTCTTCTTCACGTAAAATCTTCTTAGCATCTTTTACTTTTAGTTTACGTGTTTTTTTACGATCTGAACCTAAGTTTTGGAACATGCTTTGCAATTGATTGGTCATCTCTTCCATTCCTGGAGGAGCCATAATTTCCACACCTAATTGCCCCATGGAAACATCTAATTCAATCTCTGAATCATCTAACTGGCCATGGCGTAGTCTCTCACGAAAGACCTGTCGGGTATTAGAATCAGTTTTCTCAGGCTCATGAGGCTCGCCCGCAAAACTTGCTTTTGGCTTAGGTAATAAGACATCTAATATGCGATTTTCTGCAGCTTCTTCTGCAGCAGAACGTACTTTAGCGATTTCTTTCTCACGCACCATTTTAATGGCCATATCAATCAAATCTCTAATAATAGATTCAACATCACGACCAACATAACCTACCTCTGTAAACTTCGTTGCTTCTACTTTAATAAAAGGTGCATCCGCAAGCTTTGCTAAACGACGAGCAATTTCCGTTTTACCAACACCCGTTGGTCCTATCATTAAAATATTTTTAGGCATAATCTCATCACGCATAGGTGATGATAATTGCATACGACGCCATCGATTACGTAAAGCCACAGCAACAGCTCGTTTAGCATCTGCCTGGCCAATAATATGCTTATCTAATTCTGCTACTGTTTCATCAGGCGTTGGTGCAATTAAAATTTTTTCGTTCATTTTAAATTTCTCGCTCTTCTCACAGATCTCATATGGGAGTACTTGTGTCAGCATTAGCTTAGGGTCTCAATAGTGAAATGATTGTTAGTGTAAATACAAATGGATGCCGCAATACCTAACGATTTTTCGACGATAGTTTTTGCATCTAAATCCGTATTTTCTAATAACGCTTGGGCGGCAGACTTGACATAAGGCCCACCTGAACCAATAGCCAATAAACCATTTTCCGGCTCAATCACATCGCCATTTCCTGAGATAATTAAAGACGCTTTATGATCAGCCACAATCAACATGGCCTCTAACTTGCGCAACATTCTGTCAGTCCGCCAATCTTTGGCTAATTCCACAGCTGAACGCACGAGGTTGCCTTGATAAGTCTCAAGCTTAGATTCAAATTTCTCAAATAGTGTAAAGGCATCAGCCGTACCCCCAGCAAAGCCCGCAATAATTTTATTATTATACAAACGCCTTACTTTCCGGGTATTTGATTTCATAATAGTATGGCCTAAAGTTACCTGGCCATCGCCGCCGACCACC
Source organism: uncultured Coxiellaceae bacterium (assembly GCA_964480845.1). Lineage (GTDB taxonomy): Bacteria > Pseudomonadota > Gammaproteobacteria > DSM-16500 > DSM-16500 > Aquicella. The sequence goes on from CAYZRM010000082.1 coordinate 4,727, forward strand.
ACCATACCATTGCGACGTACCGAAACAATTGTTGTACCATGCATTTCTGCCATTAGCATATCTCCTCTACATCTTTTGCATATAGGGTCTTTTCTTTACTTTACAAGCCTGATTCAGTTTATAATGGCAGTCTATCTAATAAGGATTCGATTATATGCGCCCCAGCCAACGTGAAAATACTCAACTTCGTGATATTAAGATTACTCGTTCATTTACTAAACATGCCGAAGGCTCAGTATTAGTGGAGTTTGGGGAAACAAAAGTGATTTGTACAGCCAGTGTCACAGCAGGAGTACCTCCCTTTTTAAGGGATTCTGGGCAAGGCTGGATAACTGCTGAATACGGCATGCTGCCAAGATCAACTAATGATCGCATGCAAAGAGAGGCCGCTAAAGGTAAGCAAGTGGGCCGCACACAAGAAATACAACGTTTAATAGGGCGTTCTTTACGCTCGGCAGTAGACTTAAAAACCCTGGGTGAATTTACTATTGTGATTGATTGTGATGTCATTCAAGCAGATGGTGGCACTAGAACAGCAGCCATTACTGGCGGCTGTGTAGCGCTTTATGATGCAATTGAACACTTAATGAAGAACAAATTAATTACTGCTCACCCATTTCAACAGTTTGTAGCGGCTGTATCAGTAGGTATTAGTCATAACATGCCCGTGCTTGATTTAGATTATGCAGAAGATTCTTCTGCAGAAACCGATATGAATGTCGTGATGACAGAACATGGCGGCTTTATTGAAATTCAGGGAACGGCTGAAAAGAGAACATTTACCCGTGTTGAATTAGATCAAATGCTAGAATTAGCTAAAAGTGGTATTAATGAGCTTATTCGTATTCAAAAACAAGCTGTAGGTGTTGATACTGACTAAATTCTTATGCAATCAATTCGAGGCTGCTCTATTGATGATTATAAGGAACAGATTCTTGCACTTGCAAGAATCTACTATTTATTAACAGCTAGTTTTGCCAATGAAAAACTAGCCATTCGGCAAGATGCGCACCCTAGCCATATACTAGATCACCAAAATAGCCATGTTTACCATCATCGGTTTTTATCTTGGCTGGAGCTACCAGCCAATCAAAATATAAAAGAAATTATTCAGGATTTTAGTCAAGATTTTATCTTGGCTTTAACTGATGAGACAGGTACTATTCATATTGAATTGTTTACAGCATTTAAAGACACTTTCCTGCCTGTCCAGAATAAACATAAAAATCAGCATTTCTCATATGGCCATCTAAATAGACTATATTCATTTTTCTCAGAAAATATACATGATTCATGGTGTTTAGCTATGCTGGTTTTTTTAGATAAAAATAGCACCAACCTATTATGGCCAGCTTCTAAATGGGAAAATGATATTGGGCTTACAAGATCGCTCGATATATTTGAAGATTTAGCCAAGCCTATTGTTATTAGGGTGCTAAAAAAAATCCAACTCCTGTTAAAAAACATGGATCAAAAGCATGCTTCCATTTTCTTTACACCGCCTTTATCCTTTTCTAATGAATTAAAAAAGATAATTAGCGCACTATTAATCACTTATGAAGAAACACCAGATAAGAAATGTGATACGACAAAGAATATGTTTAATAGTTTACACGCTTTTATTTTGGATCAACTTAAACATCTGAACATGCCTCATAGATCACATGATCAATCATCAAATATATCTATCCGTTATATTTCTAACATTTATCAATTGTTAGAAAAACTAGCTTTGCGGCTTAATATATTGGCTTTTTTATATCATCCAGATATGCAGCCATTTAGTGAGCCTATGTTTAAAATAAAAGATTTAATATCTGTTATCGATTTAACGGAAGAAGATAAGAAGAGTAAAAAAATATAGCTGATCTTAAAGGCCGTATCCGAAGCAAACAGTTAGCGCTTTGGGCTAAACCTGAATATCTTATTGATTTATTGAAAATTTAGATGCGTTTACCCTGAAATTGATGTTGCTTTGTGGGCGACTTAATAATTACCTAATATTTTTTTGGTATTCTCTGTATATTAGCAGTGATTCCCGCTAACCAAGCTGGATCCCCCGCCTTCGCGGGGGACGACGAGGTTGGCGGGAATTCCTGGTATATTAGGATGAATGACATATAGAGATGAAGATGAGAAAAAAGACATTACAATGCCAAAGCATTATTGAGGTATCCGGGTAGCTTGGAAGAGCGCAGCGAATCCAGGTTTTTAAATATAAAGTGATTATAAGTTTAACGGTAGATAGGAGGCATCATAATGCCCAGACAAGTTGGTGAGTATACTGTTGTTGCATTTTATCACATAGGCGATCTAGATGGATTTGGTTGGATGGCCAATACAGCGCGAGAATGGGACAAGAAATCACTCGCCGTTATCATTGATGGGGAGGAATGGCCTACGACAGAGCATTATTTCCAGGCGCAAAAATTCCCTTATAGTAAAGAATACAAAGATGCAATTTTGAACTATAAAAAATCCTTCCGCAGATTTCCCGACTTTGCTCTAGAGCAGCAAAAAAAGTTAAACCTGTCGACTGATGCTGCATTTTGGGATGAGTGGGATGAGAAGCGAGCGCCCGAGGTCATGCGTAAGGCCGTGCGAGCTAAATTGGATACACACAAAGAATTGCTGGAGGCATTGTTAGCGTTAGATGAAAAAACCATTATTGTTGAGTCCACGGAAAATGATAGCAGATGGGGGGATGGCGGTGATGGCAGAGGTAAGAATCAATTAGGCAGAATTTTTATGGAAGAGCTGGTTGCTCGTCGTAAAAAATTAGATCCTTCAGAGATCACTAAGTTGGTGGATGAGCGGTATAAGGAATTTAATGAGTATCGTAAGGGATTAGAAAACGAAGACGAGAAGAACCTTTATAACAAGATCTATCAAATAGTATCAGCACCAGCACAAGCAGCAGCACAAGCACAAGCAGCAGTACTAACACCAGTCACTACGCCCGTTGTCGCACAGAAAGCATTCGAGCCAACAGCTACCTCCATGCAATCACCC